>JBKKDE010000324.1:0-15375 GCA_046708665.1 Candidatus Zixiibacteriota bacterium
GGGCAGATGTCGGTAGAATCGATCACGCCGTTGCCATCGCAATCGGCGTGTGTGGCAACGGGTGGAATCCACGGTCGAGCAAATTCGAGCGCCCATGTGTTGAGATTTCTTGCGCGTGTTGGGCCGGTTCTCAGATAGTGTGCGCCAAGCGGTAGGACATCGCGTTCATCGACCGTGCCATCGTCGTTGGCGTCACCCTCGAAGACTCCCGGGGATGTGCAGAACGAAAACGAATAATCGTCAGCCGGTGTGCCCTCCTGTAATCCATCCTGATCGCCGTCCAATCGATTCCCCGCCGCATCCCGTAGCTCTCCGGAGAGGGTGATTGTAATCGTATCATCGTCGGGCCACGACGGTTCCGGACTGATGACCAGGATAGCTCCGTTCCAAACTTCGGTAAACTCAATGGCGCCCCGGCGTGCGGACGAAAGAGTGACACACGGGAGCGGTAAAGTCGCCTGGTTACAGTTGTTCTGGACAATTTCTGAAAACTCGATAATCGCGGCAGTGTTCCATGGCACATCGAACACGCCATCCGATGGTGAGACATCAGAAACAAACGGCGCGACTCCTTCAAGCACATTGATTCTCGCCGATATCGAATCAAATCCCCCGGCGCTGTCACTCGCAGAGAAGCGAGCGAGGAACGTACCGACTTGGGATGGTGTCCACGAAAATTGTGACGATACCCCAGTCCACGGCCCAAAGAGCGGAACGGAAGGCGTCATCGTTGCTGCCTGTGGTAGTGTGCCAAGGGTTGCAAGCCGAATGACCTGCCCGGGATCGGGATCAGTTGCGCTGACTGCAAACGTCACATGTGTGCCTGCGTTCACGGTGAACGGGCCGGGTGGATCAATGACGCATACCGGGGGATCGTTCACCTCTGGCGATGTCACCGTGATCACTACCGATGCCGAGTCAGCGCCACCAAGACTGTCCGTCACAAAGAATCCGGCGGAGAAGACGCCCGTCTGCGACGGAGTCCACGAGAATTGAGACGACAGTCCGGTGCGCGAACCGGCTCGGGGCAACGATGGTGTCATTACCGAGCCCGGCGGAGGATTGCCGAGTGGGAACAGGTAGATCGTCTGTCCGTCGTCGGGATCGGTGCCGGTTACAGTGAACGACAGATTTGTGCCCGCTTCTAAGGTGAAGGGCCCTGACGGATTTATGATGCACACTGGTGGATTGTTGACCTGCGGCTGTGTCACCGTGATTTGGACTGAAGCCGTGTCAGCCCCGCCCAAGCTGTCCGTTACGTAGAAGCCAGCGTTGTATACTCCTACCTGAGTCGGCGTCCAGGAGAACTGCGAGGAGAGTCCCGAATGCAAGCCGGCGCGTGGCAGGGTTGGTGTCATGACCGAACCCGGTGGGAGGTTGCCGAGTGGATACATGTATATTGACTGTCCGTTATCGGGATCAGTGCCGGTGACTGTAAACGTCAAATTGTTTCCCACATCGAGGCTGAAAGGCCCTGATGGATTGATCGCGCAGGCGGGAGTGTTGTTGTTGACCGCGCCGCAAACAAAACTCAGCCCTTTAAGAAATACATCAGAGTCGTAGATGTCATCGCCGGCATCGGCAATGGCGAGTTTGATGTGGTTGAGCCCCGGCTGAATCGTTGCTCGGGCGATGAGCACGACCGTGAGACCGTCCATCTCGGTATTGACAGGGCAGGAGGACACCGTCGAGAACTGACACTCGTCGTTATTGCGGAAATACTGCGGATTGCTGGCGCTGTCCCCAAGCGGGTTCCCACCGTTGACATTGTCGATCGAGACGACAGTCTGACCATCGGGAAGGAGTGCAATGTTCTCGCCATTCACAAAGAAGCCGAAGACATCATTGTAGCTATTGTATACGAACTCGTTGTATTCTTCTGAGGCGAACACGTATTCGAAACCGATTTCTCGCACCGCCGGGCACTCGAAGTCGAATTCGAGTATGCAGGCGTCTTCAGTCTCGAATCCGGGAATGAGACTATCCAAATCGGGATCACCGGCGAGGTTGTGACCGTACCCGGTGCCATCACCTATATTCGGGCCAACGACATTCTCGACCAGCCCCGATGACAGTACGATGCCTTGCTCGAAGCCGATGACACCCGTGCCGCCTGTAAATGTCCCAAGGGCGGAGTCTGACCCCGTAAAGCTCACGTTGCTTATCGCGATTGACGACGAGCCGACGAGGGCGGCAATGATGTCTTCGAGCGTGATGCCCTTGCTTAGGTCCTCTGTTAACAGCACTTCAGGATTAGCTGGAACTGCGCGATTGAACTTGGGAGATCCGATTTGTTCCGCACTCTTCGGAGCCGCAAGCGAGGAGTCAAACGGAAGGAGAGCGATTGATGCGACAAGCGCACATGCTGCGTATTTTTTCATTTGTTTCCCACCCTGCTGAATCCGGGAGAATCTACTTTGCAAAATATAAGAATGCTGTGTCTAAGTTTACTGAGTCGGTTTTCCAGTGTAGCCAAGGGCACTGTGTAAATGTGCGCACTGATGCGACACAACATGTTGCCCGGCAAGCAGTTGGCGCGCTGGCCGCTGTGTCAATTTCGATCCGATTCTGACGCTTTCTTTCGTCTGACTGGTGCGAAACGATTTCTTTCTGTGTAGATTCGGGTGCTGACGGACTTCGAGCATAGGACCATAGGAGGCAATTTATGGGAGTGGCCACTGAGAAGAAGAAAGGCGCTATGACAGACGTTACACCTGACAAAGTGGATCGTGCACCGAGCGTCTATCAAAACGTCGTCAGACAATTTGATAAAGCGTCGGATCTCATGGGGCTCGACCCCAACACGCGCCGCATCCTTTCGCGTTGCACAAACGAGATCGTGGTCAATTTCCCGGTTGTCATGGATGATGGCCGCGTCGAAATGTTCACTGGCTATCGTGTACAACACAACAATGTGCTGGGACCATTCAAAGGCGGCTTGCGGTATCATCAGGCCGTGCATCTCGATGAAGTGCGTGCGTTGGCAACGTGGATGACCTGGAAGTGTGCGATCACCGATATCCCCCTTGGCGGCGCGAAGGGGGGCATCCAGATCGATCCCCGAATGTATAGTATGCGGGAGCTCGAACACATCACACGCCGTTTCACTTTTGCGCTCGGTCAAAACATTGGCCCTGAGTACGACATCCCTGCGCCCGACGTGAACACGAATGCGCAGATCATGGCGTGGCTGCTGGATACTTACATGATGACCATGCCGGCGCCGGAACGCAATTTGTGCCGTCATGTTGTAACCGGCAAGCCACTCGAAGCCGGCGGCAGCCTCGGACGCGACAAGGCAACTGGTCAGGGCGTCGTCTATTTGATTCAGGAGTGGGCGAAAGAGCGCAGGTTCAGTCTCGCTGGTTCAACCTACTTTGTTCAGGGGTTTGGCAATGTGGGCTCGTGGACGGCGCGCCTGCTCGCACCATTCGGAGCTAAGCTGATCGCGGTTGAGGATGCGACAGGCGCGATTTGGTCTCCGTCGGGAATTGACGCAGAGACTTTGGCTGGTTATGTGTCGAAAAAGGGGGGATGCGCCGGGTTTCCCGGCACCGCCCCGATCGACCATCAGGCGTTCATGAGCACCCAAGCAGACATTTTCGTTCCGGCTGCGATGGAAAACCAGATTACCGCTGAAACGGCCCCATGGCTCAATGTCAAGCTTGTGGCTGAAGGCGCAAACGGCCCGACTGATCCTGACGGTGACCGCGAGTTGCAGGAGCGTGGGATTGACTTGCTTCCTGACATTCTTTGCAATTCCGGCGGTGTCGTCGTTAGCTACTTTGAGTGGCTCCAGAACAAACGAAGCGAGAGCTGGGAGCTCGACGAAGTCGACGGTAAACTGCACAAGCGCATTGTTTCGGCGTACATACGTGTTCGCGACGTAGCTCGCGAATACGGCACCGACTGGCGGACTGCGGCGTATATCGTAGCACTCCGGCGTCTCGAGACTGTTTACAAAGAGCGCGGCATCTTCCCGTAGATCACAAGCAGTACGGCAGCGCGGTCACCAAAATCTCCACCGGGGTTACAGATTGACTGCAACCCCGGTTGTGTTTTTGTGCGTTGTAGCGTATCCCTGTAGGTGTGATGCAAAGATCCTCTCTACGAATGGCGCTAATTGTCTGCATGGTGCTGATGAACTCAGCCCGTTCGGCAGAAGCGGCTCCGAAGCTTGGCGTGATCATCGTTCTCGATCAATTCTGTGCCGAACATCTGGAGCGCTATGGGCATCTTTTCACAGGCGGCCTGGCTCGTATGCACGATAGCGGGACCGTTTTTGTTGAGGCGCATCACGATCATGCCTTAACACTAACGGCGACGGGTCACGCTTCGATCTCAACCGGGTGTCATCCCAATCGTCACGGTGTTGTCGGCAACCACTGGGTCGAACGCGCAACCGGGCAGCGCGTGTATTCGTGCGATGACTCGACTGTGCAGATTCTTGGTGACGCGGAATCCGATGGACGTTCACCGCGTCACCTCATGACAGAGTCGCTCGGTGACTGGCTCAAAAAGGCGCGACCCGGTTCACGCGTGTTCGCCGTATCGCAAAAAGATCGCAGCGCGATCATGCTGGGTGGCCGAGACCCCGATGGAGCGTATTGGTTTGATGATGCGAAAGGGCGTTTCGTAACGTCTACGTATTACATGGACTCGCTGCCAACTTGGGTGTCCGCGTACGACTGCTTTCCGTTTCGCGAGAAAGCAATCCGCGAAGGTTGGACGAAGGGCTGGCCAGAGGACACGTATTCACTCGCGCACGAAGACGCATTCCCTGCTGAGAATGATGGCCACGCGATCGCTTTCCCACATATGTATGACAGCGCTACGGCTGTAGCTCAGACGCCGTCGGAATGGCTACTCGAGACTCCGTTTAGCGACGAGATGGTGCTCGATTTTAGCCGGGAGCTTGTCGTTTCGGAGAAATTGGGTCTCGACTCGATCCCGGACCTGCTCTGCGTGAGTTTGTCGGCGACCGACTATGTTGGGCATTCGTTCGGCCCGTTTAGTCATGAAGTGCTCGATGCCCTTCTGCGCGCCGATTCGTATCTGGCCGACTTTCTAGCATCCCTCGATAGCATCGTGGGCAGCGGCTCGTATAGCGTGGTACTCAGTTCAGACCACGGAGTTATGCCCTTGCCAGAAGAAACTTCGCGCAACGGTAATCGCGCTGAGAGGATCATGCGCGCCGAGGCCCGTCAACACATCGATGCGGCTGCGCGCCAGGTCGCCGATGCCATCGGAATCGCGCAACCCCTCATCATCGGGCAGACGAACGGACTCATGCTGGACATTCAAGTTGCAGAAGAACATGGTGTTCGGGCACCTGACCTCCGTAAGGCACTGGCCGAGGCGATCGACAAACTCGATTATGTCGAGGACGTTCTGACCTACGAGGAGCTGTCAATTCCGGGGAAGAGCGGGGATGGGTACCGTGGCCTGTACCGCAACAGCTTCCATCCCGATCGTACTCCCGATTTGGTTGTGCAATACAAGGAGAATGTCCTGGTCTTCGATTCGAAGTATGGCACAACCCACGGAACACCGTACCGTTACGACACGCATGTGCCTCTGATGATGTGGGGGCATGGTGTCGGGCACAAGAAAGAGCCGGTTCAGAATCGCGTGCGGACAATCGACATCGCGCCGACATTGGCGATCCTGCTCGGGATCTCTGTGCCCGAAGAAATTGACGGGGTTGTTTTGCAGGACGCGATTCTTGAGGAGCATCAATAACCGTAGCGACTGCGAGCGCGCTCGTGAGCCTTCCATTACTCGCCCTCGGCTTCCTGATCATACTTGGCACTGCCTACCGTCTCTACGGCGGCTGGGTCGCACGGCAGTTCACGATCGATAACGCGCGCTCGACTCCCGCGCATGTCAACAATGATGGAGTCGACTACGTCCCGGTTAAACCATTCTACCTGTTCGGCCAGCATTTTTCTGCGATAGCCGCTGCTGGGCCAATCGCCGGGCCGATACTCGCGTGTCAGACATTCGGGTGGCTGCCGTGCCTGCTCTGGATCGGATTGGGCGTGGTTCTCATTGGTGCTGTCCACGACTTCGCGACACTCGCGGCATCGGTTCGCCATGGTGCGCGCTCGATTGCTGACATCACTCGCGAACAGCTCGGCCCCAGGGCTGGGGTGGCCATTCTCGCGTTTATCTGGATTGCGCTTGTCTATGTGATCGTTGCCTTTACCGACATCACCGCCGGTAGTTTTGTTCATTCAACCGAGGAGCTTGAAGGTGTCGACGTTACCTTCAATCCCGGTGGCGCAGTCGCGGCCGCGAGCGTTTTGTATCTCACTCTGGCTGTGATCATGGGTTTGGTGCAGCGCTTCTTGAAGCCGCCACTTTGGATTGTCACAGTGATCTTCGTGCCTGCGGCACTTGGTGCCGCGTGGGCGGGGACTCACTTCTCAAATGTTCTGGTCTTTGACTCAGCGACTTGGGGAATGCTGATTCTCGCATACTGCGCAGTCGCTTCCATTGTGCCGGTGTGGTCTTTGCTTCAGCCGCGTGGGTATCTAGGTGGTTTCATTCTCTTCTTCGCGTTGGGGTTGGGGATTGTGGGCATGTTTTTCGGTGGGTATGAAATCCGGCAGCCCGCGTTCACATCTTGGGATTCCGGCGGGATGACCGGAGCGCTCTTCCCATTTCTCTTCGTGACGATCGCATGCGGCGCCTGTTCCGGCTTCCACGGGCTCGTGTGTTCGGGCACTACATCCAAGCAGGTGGATCGCGAATCTGACATGCAACCCATTGGATACGGCGCCATGCTTGCTGAGGGCTTTGTGGCGCTGATTGCGTTGGTGACGATCATGATTGTCGCGCCGGTCGATGCCAAGGGGCTCAAGCCGGGCACAATTTACGGAAATGGGATTGGCAACTTTCTGTCGCTGATTATTGGCAAGGAACACCTACCGTTTGCAATCACGTTCGGCGCAATGGCATTCTCGACATTTGTCTTTGACACGTTGGATGTGTGCACGCGCCTCGGGCGATACATCCTGCAGGAATTGTTCAATCGCCGAGATCGGGCTGGGGCAGTGATTGCGACGTTGCTGACGATCGCGCTTCCGGTCTATTTCATTGCGGGAGCGGAAGAGGGGTCATGGATCAAGTTTTGGACACTGTTCGGGGCGTCAAATCAGTTGTTGGCGGCGTTGAGTCTGCTAACGATCACATTGTGGCTCCACAATGCACGCAAACGGATCGCGTTTACACTGTGGCCAATGGTCTTCGTGCTTTCGATTACGTTGTGGTCACTGGGAACGCTGTGCGTGAACAACTTCAGGGCGGCAGCGGGAATTGATCTTCCGCTAATTAATGCTGTGTCGGCGTTGACTCTCATTGTGTTAGCGCTCTATCTGGCCATTAGCGCACTGTGGCAATCAAGACAGGTTGTCCCCTGAGAGTACTTTCCCGCGGGCCATCGGGCCGACAGGTAGGAAGACTACGATTCACCCAAGTACGTGCGGCGGACATCATCGGATTTCAGAAGGTCTGCGCAGGGGCCCGAGAGGGCAATTGTACCTGTCTCCATCACGTATCCGATTTCGGCTGTGGTCAGAGCCATGTGAGCATTCTGCTCGACAAGCAGGATCGTGGTGCCGGCCTGATTAATCTCGCGGATGGCGGCGAAGACTGTCTGCACGAGTAGGGGCGAGAGGCCAAGCGACGGCTCATCGAGCAGGACCAGGTTCGGGCGACTCATCAGGGCACGCCCGATTGCCAGCATCTGTTGTTCACCGCCCGATAGTGTGCCGGCGCTCTGCTTGAGCCGCTCGCGCAAGCGGGGGAAGAGCTCCAGTACCCACTCCCAGTCCTTCTTGATGCCATCGCGATCGTTGCGCGTATACGCGCCCATTTCGAGGTTTTCCTTTACGCTCAGATTGGCGAAGACGATGCGTCCCTCGGGGACATGCGCAATTCCGCGTCGAACTATTTCATGGGACGGTGTCAGAGTAAGCGTGCATGGATTCTGTCCACTTTTGGAATCGTCTCCCCAGTAACAGGCCTTACCCTCATTCGGGCGCATTACTCCAGAAATCGTCCGCAGCAAGGTCGTCTTACCGGCACCATTCGCCCCAATGAGGGTGACGATCTGTCCGCGCCGCACACTGAACGAGATTCCCTTCAGGGCACGAATCGCACCGTATGACACATGCAGATTTTCTATGTCGAGTAAGATGTCGTTCATCGGGAGCGCGATCCTCACTTAAGACTGCGACGTGCCAAGGTACGCCTCGATGACACGTGGGTTCTTCTGGATATCTTCGGGCTTGCCTTCGGCGATTTTTTCGCCATAGTCGAGCACGGCAATGCGTTCGCAGATTCCCATGACAACTTTCATGTCATGTTCGATGAGCAGGACCGCGATATGCTGGTCATGCTGCAATTTTCGAATGAGATCCATGAGCTTAATTTTTTCACCGGTGTTCATTCCGGCGACAGGTTCATCGAGCAACAACAGCGATGGATCGGTGGCCAGCGCACGCGCAATTTCGAGACGGCGTTGTTCGCCGTATGGCAGGTTGCGCGCTTTGTCATCCTCGAAGCGAATTAGATCGAAGTAGGCGAGCAGTTCACGCGCCCTCTCACGCACACGAGCTTCGTTCGCCTCGCTGTGGTGAGTCCGCAATACGATCTGCAAGAGCGGTGTGTCGCATGTGTGCAGGAGCGCCGCCCGTACATTGTCCAATACCGACAGCTCGCCCCACAAGCGTATGTTTTGAAAGGTACGAGCAATCCCGCGACGATTGATTTCGTGAGGAGCGCGACCGGAAATCGCTTCACCCTTCAGGCAGATGCGTCCTTCATCCGGCGTGTAAACACCGGTTGTCAGGTTGAACATCGTCGTCTTGCCGGCTCCATTGGGACCGATCAGCCCAACCAGCTCACGCTGCCCGACACGGAGGGATACATTCTTAATCGCCCGCAATCCGCCAAACGAGAGGCAGACATTCTCGAAGTCGAGTGCCGGCAACGCAGTCGTGTTCACTTCTTTCGCCCCGGCAATATCCATGACCATTTGAACTCTTTACCGCCCATCAACCCCTGCGGTCGCGTCAGCATCATGACCACAAGCAATGTCGAGTAGATGACCATACGCCACGACTGCGCCACGCGCAGAAATTCGGGCAGAATGGTCAATACCGCCGCAGCGATGACGCTTCCGCTGATCGAACCCGACCCGCCTAATACGACAAAGACCACGATTTCAATGGAGCGCAGGAATGTGAAGGAATTCGTATGCAAGTACTGAATGAAGTGCGCCTGCAAGCCGCCAGCCACTCCGGCGAAGAAGGCGCCGAGCACAAACGCTAAAACTTTGAAGTTGGTCGTGTTGATTCCCATGGCTGAGGCGGCGTCTTCGTCTTCACGCACAGCAATGAGAGCGCGCCCTGAGGTCGAGTTAATGAGATTCCGGACGACGAGGATGCAGACACCCATAATGAGGAAGACCCAGGTAAAGGTCGTCCACGGCGGGATGTCGCCAAATCCTCTTGCTCCCCCGACAAATTCCGTGTTTAGGATTACCACACGGATAATCTCGCCCATGCCCAACGTGGCAATCGCGAGATAGTCACCTCTTAGTCTCAGAGTCGGTATGCCGACTAAGAGCCCCGCGATTGCAGCCATAACACCACCGCAGAGCAAGGAAGCCGCGAAGCAAAGGTTGAGCGAGAGCCCGTTGACTAATCCCGGACTCTGACCAACGAGCAGCGGTTCGAGGACATAGTGTGAGATTGCTGCCGAAGTATAACCGCCGAGAGCCATGAACCCAGCGTGTCCAATGGAGAACTGTCCTGCGAATCCTAAGACAAGATTCAAACTCACGGCAAGGATGATGTTGATGCCGATCAGGATCAAAATCTGCGTGTGGTACGGATTCATGTTGGGTATGACGAGTTGCCCCAATCCGACAAGAGCTACGAGATACACTCCGAGCCATCCCAGCGTACGCGCCGCTCCGTGTTGGCTTTGAATCGCGAGTGTCGTCATGGTGTCTTAGAACTTGGTCCGCTGCGGTTTACCGAGTAGGCCAGTCGGACGGAACAGGAGTACAGCAACGAGGATGACGAACGTGATGGCGTCGCGGTATGTTGACGAGAGATACCCGACAGTCAGCGTTTCGGCGACTCCCATGATAACCCCGCCGAGAATTGCTCCGGGGATGCTTCCGATGCCACCGAGGACCGCAGCGACGAAGGCTTTCAGTCCCGGCATGATTCCCATCAGGGGATCGATTTTAGGATTGTAGAGTCCCACAAGAATACCGGCGGCTCCCGCAAGTGCCGAGCCGAGCACGAATGTGAATGAAATGACCCGGTTTATATTGATCCCCATGAGTCCGGCGGCATCGTGCGAGAACGACACGGCGCGCATCGCCGTGCCCATACGTGTCCGATGTACGATAAACTCGAGCGCGATTGTAAGGACAACGGCGGTCCCGACGACGATCACTTGGATGTTGGAGATTGTGGCGATTCCGAGCGTGAATGTTGTCCGCTCGACCAGCATTGGAAAATCCTTGGGGTCGGCTCCGAAGACGATCTGTGCCAGGTTCTCGAGAAGAAGCGAGATTCCGATGGCGGTGATGAGTGCATTGAGTCGTGGAGCACGTCTGAGCGGCCGGTAGGCCGCGCGCTCGATGGCAAAGCCGAGCACCGCGCAAGCCGCCATCGCGCCCGCCAACGCTACCATCAATCCACCCAAACCCGATTGCACACCAGGCGCCAGCCAGCCGACGACGTAGTAGCCGACAAACGCTCCGACCATATACACGTCGCCGTGCGCAAAATTGATCAGCCGCAGAATTCCATAGACCATCGTATAGCCCAGAGCAATCAGGGCATAGATGGCTCCTAACGAGACGCCGTTTACCAATTGCTGGACAAACTGCTCCAATAGAGTCCCTCAGCCAAGCGACGGCGGTTGAGCGGTTCCGATAATGTACGGGTGAGGATCGACGATCACGATTGTGTCAGCCGGGTTGTGATAATAGCAGGCTCCGTTTCGCGGGAGCGAAACGGAGCGTTGGGCATCGATTCTCTGTATGAATGTCTGTAAACCTCGAACGCTCACGGCTGGATCACATCATAGACTGTAAATTTTCCGCCCTTGATCTCAATCATGACAGCGGATTTTCGGGCGTTGCGTTCCGAGTCGATTGTGACATTGCCGCAAATTCCCGGGAAATCAGTCGTTTGCGCGATGGCATCTCGGACCGCGCGTCCTTCAGTTGTCCCGGCTTTCTGGATCGCCGTAAACATCAGGCTTGCGGCATCGTACGATAATGGGGCCATCGCGTCAGGTACGTAACCATGAATCCCTTTGTACTTGTCCACAAAGGCCCGTACCGCGAAACTTGTGTCATCGGCCGAGTAGTGATTGCAGAAGAACGCTCCTTCGATGGCTTCGCCGCCAATTTCAGGAGTACGCGGTGAATCCCAACCGTCGCCGCCAATCAGTACGGCCGTGATATTTTGTTCGCGCACTTGCTTTGCGATCAGCCCGGCTTCTGTGTAGTAACCGGGGATGAATATACCCTCGGGGTTCGACGCTTTCATCGAAGTGATCTGAGCGCGAAAATCGGTATCGCCCTCTGAGTAGGATTGTTCACTGACGATTTCCGCGCCAAGCTCGATGGCGTTTTGCTTGAAGTACTCCGCGAGGCCGACCGAGTAGTCGTTTTTAATGTCTTTGAGAATCGCCAGACGCTTAAGCCCGAGCTTTTGGGTTGCGAATCGCGCGCATACGACTCCCTGGAAAGAATCCACGTAGCAGACCCGGAAAATGAAATCACCAACCTGGGTGACCTTTGGGTTGGTCGAGGCAGGTGTAATAAGGGGGACTCCAGCTTTCTGGGCGATCGGTGCGCCAGCCAGCGTACGTGACGACGCCACCTCGCCAAGAATTCCCACGACACGATTTTGATTGATCAGTTTAGTCACTGCCAGTGCGGCTTCATCGGGCTTGCTCTGGTCGTCTTCGACGATTAGTTCGATTTGTTTTCCCAGTAGTCCGCCGCGCGCATTCCATTCATCGGCGGCCATCTGGATGCCCTGTGTGGACGATATTCCGAATGTGGCTGTTCCGCCGGTCAGCGAATTGAAAACGCCGATACGGATGGTATTGTCTTTGGCGGTGCACGAAACGAGAAGCAGGGTGATAGCCAAATACGCGAGAGTGCCTAACCGCCTAAATCCCAAAGCCTTCGTCGTCATGTATGCTCCCTTTTCGTGATACGTGTGACGAGGGATGTTACTTCTTAGCATGACCAAAAGCAAACCCATTGTGAAGGAGGGGTTTGCATCACGGCAGGTTCGGGATTACTGGTAGCGAACTTTGGGTGGCGATGAGGAGGTCGCACTGGGAGGGCGTCCTGTGGTATCCGGTCCGGGCGTTGTTGATTCCAGCGCCCGCCTCTTGGCCGGAAGCTGTTGCTTTTCCATCGCCAGGGTTATTGCATGATAGAGTGTGAGACTTGACAGCGTGTTCTTTGAGAGAAAATCGTTGAGGCCGGCAATGACCATCAGCGCGACATCATCTTTGCCGCAACCGGAGAGAAGGATGACGGGACCATTGAAGCCGACCTCCCGAATCGACGGGAGGACGTCAAGGCCTGATGCGCCGCCAAAGTTAAAGTCGAGAAGAATGAGGTCGGGCTTGCGCTGCTGTGTCTGCAGTGCAGCGGAGGCGACATCAAGGCAGGCGATCAACTCAACGGACCATACGGGGACGCGCTCGAGCAGGCCCCTGACGATGGCAACATCTTCCGGATCGTCGTCAATCATCAGTATCGTCAATTTATCCGTCGCCATGCGCTCTGCTCGAATCCTCCTCACGAATCCGCGTGACTCTGTGTACTTTATCGGACGATGCTGGGGCCGGGTTGAGTAGTCAATGTCGAGCTCATGCTGGATTTAACGCGAAGTCGGAGTCGGTTGAAGCAAATACGCCCCTTGAGCATGCAGAGACTTGCACAGTCCTCCAGAAGGCAAGCTATCTGGACCGGTTGAAGGGAGAACTTGTTGGCCACTGGATTCTTCGAAACGTGTGAGCATGAACGGTACGCTCAATTGACTCTGTCGCATCCCCCGCTCAATATTCTGAATATTGCGATGCTCAACGGAATCAATGACTATCTCGACTCGCTGTCATCTCGCAAAAATTTGTGCGCGTTGCTGATCGATGCACAGGGACCGGCGTTTTCAGCCGGCGTGGATATCCCGGAACACCGCACAGAGACCGTAGCTCAAATGCTCGGGGCATTCCATCAAACTATTCGACTGGTCCATCGGCTCCCGATGCCAGTCGTCGCGGCCGTCCATGGAGTGACCTATGGCGGAGGTATGGAGCTGGCTCTTGTCTGCGACGTCGTCCTGGCGTCGGATGATCTCAAGATTGGAGTGCCAGAAATTACGCTTGGTGTCTATCCACCGGTGGCCGTGGCACTACTTGCGCAAGTAACCGGGTACCGCTACGCCGCCGAGATGATTCTCACCGGCCATGTGATCGACGCCAACACCGCGTCGAAAATTGGACTGGTTAATCACGTTTACTCCGCAAGGCTCTTTCGCAATCATGTTTCTGACTACCTGGAAAAGTTCACGCGGCTCTCGGCGTATTCGCTGAGGCAAACCCGACGCGCGCTTAGGAATGCTTCATGGGGTACACTTGAGGCATCGTTGACAGCCAGCGAGGCAACATACCTCGAGGAACTGATGCATGGCAACGACCCGTCGGAGGGGTTGACTGCGTTCATGCTAAAGCGTCCACCGCAGTGGCTGGATCGGTGACTACATGTCGGAATTTCGTAGCAACTGTATCGCAACTTTGAGTGCGTCGCGATCAACTTTAACTTGTGCGCCATCGGCACGGAGACGCTCGACCACGGCCCCGGTCGCGACATTTCCTGGAGCACCGGGGGCGTAGGGGCAGCCGCCCAGTCCGCCGACACTGGCATCGAAGGCGGTGACTCCACGTTTCCAAGATGCGGCCACGTTGTCCAGCGCCTGACCGAATGTGTCGTGAAAGTGCATTGCGATCTGGCCATCCGGAACCAGAGGCAGCATAAGGTCAAGAAGGGCATCGACCTCCACGACTGTTGCTTTACCGATCGTGTCGCCGATCGATAGCTCATCGACTCCCAGGTCGACAAGTCTGCGGGCAACTTCGATCACTTTCTCAGGCGCAATTCGACCTTCGTAAGGACACCAAAACGATGTCGATATGTACCCGCGTACCTCAAGACCGGCTGACTTGGCACGATCGACCACAGGAACGAAGCGAGCTATAGATTCCGCAATGCTGGCGTTGATATTCTTGCGGTTGAATGTCTCACTGGCTGCCGTGAACACCGACACTTTGCCGACACGGGCTTCGAGGGCGCGGTCCAGACCCTGCTCGTTGGGGACAAGCGCTGAGTAGACGATGGCGGGATTGCGTTCTATGAGCTGAAAGACAAGTGCAGCGTCCGCCAGTTGCGGAATCCACTTGGAAGATACAAACGCGGAGACTTCAATTTCATCGACGCCGGATAGCGACAGAGCATTGACGAACGCGACTTTGCGCTCCGTGGGAATGACGGCCTTTTCATTCTGAAGGCCATCGCGTGGGCCGACTTCAATGATGCGGATCATTCGACGAGTTTGATCAGAACCTTACCGAGGTCGACCAATTCACCTTCCTGGCAGTGGACCTCTTCGACTGTACCCGCATGTGGTGCTGATAGTCGGTATTCCATCTTCATTGCTTCAAGGATTACAAGCACATCGCCCTCTGCAACAGTGTCAGATTGGTTGACCAAAAGCTTGATCACTTTTCCGGTCATCGGGGCGCGGACATCGCGATGCTTGTGGCTTCCCTCCGCAAGTCGGCTCTCCTTTTCGAAGTACGCCGATCCTCCGGGCCAGCCGATCCAAACGCCGCGCTGATCGCGTACAACTGCCAATCGGGTCGAGCGACCGTTGTGCGTGATTGTCACCCAGCTCATGAATCCATCCGGAATGGGCCGAGGGAACGCCACGGGGAGTAACGATCGGATGGGCCAGAACTTCCTCCCGTATCCATCGACTGTTGGGACAATGCTTGCGCCGCTGCTATTCCGGCAATGTCAGGCGGATCGGGCTTGCTCCAAGTCTCCGATTCTAACGTTGTCGTAAATGTTTGGCCGGTCATGAAAAAATTCCGGTTCAGTATTTCGATCAAGAATGTCTGATTGGTAGTCAACCCTAACAGAGTTGTCTGTGACAGTGCATCAATCATACGCCGACGCGCGTGCTCGCGTGTCGGTCCCCATGCCACCAACTTTGCCAGCATCTGATCGTAGAAAGGATGAACCACTGATCCCTCAGC
>JBKKDE010000325.1:0-3345 GCA_046708665.1 Candidatus Zixiibacteriota bacterium
TGGGCATGAGCCCGGCGTAGCGGCATCGCTGTGCGTCAGTGTTATCGAACCGCAGTCAGGACTTGCAGAGAACGTTGCCGTGCCGGTATTGGACGGTGCCGACGATTGATGGCACTGGATCGTTCGATCCGGTGGGCACGTGATCGTCAGAACGCATACCGCCGCGCTGTTAACCGGCATGGTCACAGCGCTCCCGGTCTCAGGTGTGGAATTCGCGGCATGCGACTGAACGGGGATGAGACAACAGGCCATCGTCGCCAGACACAACGACGCTTTAATGAACAACCGACCTCGAGCGTTCATTTCCCAACCTCCTGTCGGAATCGTTTATCTACAACTGCTTCGTGAATGAGCGAAGACTCGAGTATTACTTTCAGTCCAAGGCCCACGGACTGTCAGCAAAGATGGCCGAATTGGTTGGGTGGCGATACCCTGAACCATTGCACACATTGTCTCCGATTGCAAGCTCCCCGGGGCGGGAAAGAAAGTCCCCAAGCCATACCTATCGGAAACGCCCGTTTCGGGGCTGGAAGCGACGTTTCCTGACTGTCGAGTAATACCAGCGCCGAGACGTAGTCAAGGGGATTTTGCTCCGCTGCCGGCTGATCGGCCACCTGCACAACGACAAACGCCCCGGCAGTTTCCCGTCGGGGCGTATGTGTGCGGTTAGTGCCAATTTCGAACTACTTAACCAGCGTCATCTTCTTGGTGGCATTCCACGTTCCGGCTTGCACACGGTAGAAGTACACACCGCTGGAGACGGAAGCGCCATTCTCGTCCGATCCATCCCAGTTGACGTTGATCTGACCGGCTTCGTTGCTGCCGGCAAAACTGCGAACAGTTTGTCCCACAACGTTGTAAATCGTTACAGTCCACTCCGACGCATCCTTCAGCGCGAACGGGATCACAGTCCCGGCATTGAACGGGTTCGGATAGTTCTGCGCCAACGCGTAGTCGGTCGGTAGAACTGTCTTGAAGGCCGAGGTCAGTAGGAGTGATCCTTGCGCATCCGACATCTGCACTTCGACCAACTCGATCGAACCGTCGCCGGTGACCGGGATGGTGAAGAGTTCATGACGTCCAGCGCCCACCGAAGCGATCTGTCCCGCCTCCGGTGACACCAAGACACGGAACTGATCAGCCATCGAGTTCGAACGAACCGTCATGCCGGAAGCGTCACCACTCAAGGATGCCGCGCCCAGCGAGAGACCGTTGGTGCGGAAGATGAAGAAGGCGCCGCCGAGTTCGACGTTCGACTCGGAGGAAACGATCAACTGGCCGTTCTCAACACGGTACTGCGCCTGGCCGTTGTTGGCATACGGGGAGAGCTTGGCACCGGAGATCGGTGTCGCATCACCCGCGACCACACGCAGCAAGTAGCGCAGATCAGCCACGGAGGCGAGCACACCGTCGTCGTTGATATCAGAGGCGGCCATTTGCACCTGACGCAAGGCGGCATCGGCCGAGAGAACTGACTCGCCGTTGACCAGGTAGTTGGCCAGCATGACCACGTCACCGACTTCGTAGGCGACACGGTTGAGGTTCAAGTCACCGGTGATGCTCTGCGGTTGCTTGATGTCCAAATGCAATCCATCGAATCGCACACCCGGCAGGACGGTACCGGCCAGAGCGCAAGCTTCAACATTCGACTCCGCCATGACAAATGTCATGTCGCCTGCGCGGCTGGTCACCGTGTTGTCGGTGCAGCCATTGAGACAGGGGATGAGATCGAGCGACTGATTGGAGTACGATGGATCGGCGCTGATCGCCATGCGCACCAGAGCCAGTTCGCCGATGGGACGGTAGGCCGCGTACGACGGATGCGACTCGCCGTTGTTCAGGTCGGCGATACCGAGCAGACGCACGATGCCTGAGCCGTCTTCGGCAGTTTCGACCCGGTAGGAGAAGTATTCCCATCCCGCAACAGCCGTACCGCGATCGACACCCAGAATCGTGACAGCGTTCTTGTCATACGAGAATGCGAGATCAAATGTCCCGATCTCGTTGCCCATCGTGTCTACGCGCAGCGGAAGCGTGAACTGCTGACCAGCGTATACGTCGTTCGGGGCGTCGCTGTTGCCAGCCACGACCACAAACGGACAATCCGGACGAACAACTGTGACCACGCGTGAGCACTGCGCGACATTGCCGCACTCGTCGGTTGCGGTCCATGTGTATGTCACCGGAATTGGATCGTCGGTGCAACCGACACCGCCGACGTTTGTACGGTCGCAATCGATAGTGACCACGCCACCGCAATTGTCGCTGACTGTAACATCGCCAGCATCGCACGGTGGAAGGTCGAGGAAGCGCTGCACTGTAATCGGGCCCAAACATGTGATTGTCGGCGGAGTGTTATCGTCGACCGTAAATGTCTGGGTGCACTCGGTGAAGTTGCCGCAGCCATCAGTTGCACGATACGTCCGAGCAACCGTGCCTAAGCACGCGGAACCGCTCAACGGTCCGTCGCCTTCCCACGTGACCGTAACCGTGCCCAGATTGTCGGCGGCCATTACGAGGTTGATGTCCGCTGCCGGAATCTCGCCTTCGCAATCAAAGGTAGCATTCGCGGGGCAGGTGATGGTCGGAGCCGTAACGTCCTTGGTAAACGTCCAGGCACCCACGCACTCGACAAAGCGACCGATGTCGTCGGTCACGCGGAAGAACACAGTGTGCGGGCCGTCTGCAAGACCGGCGAATCCGGGAAGGACCCATGCCGGATCGTTGTAGACGGTTCCGCTCAAGCCGGACGTGATTGGCAGCCATGCGCCGGCACAGCCATCGACTTGATAGAACACGGCGTCGAGATCGCAATCATCGGCTGCGGTGAAGTCGAGTACAGGCGCCGTGTTGTAGCACACTCCGGCTGCCGGACCGTTGACCGCGAATGTCGGATCGACACAGTCCGTGATGAGTTGGATCGACGGAGCCAACGAGCTCGGAATTTCACCCGTGCGATCGGTCTGCTCGTACAGCTTCGCATACGTCAGGTCGATCTCGGAATCCAGGCAGCTTTCCGATCCACTCATCGTGACCGTCAGAAGAGTTGCCGGTCCGTCGATTGTTGCGCTGGGATGCGAGAGGGTGATGTTGAGTGTACCTGCACCACCGCTGGTAGACACACTCCAGCCCGGAAGCGCAGTTGTGACACTGACAACTCCGAGCGACGGTGGATACGAAAGAATGATGTCGGCCAACGCCATGTCCTGAACATTGTCACCCATCGTGATATCAAAGCTGAAGTCACCATCGCAATCGTAGGTGATGACGCCGGGTGTCAGGCTCAATCCGCAGCCACCGGTCGGGTTATTGTCGACATTGGCACCGGCTCCACCCACGTTGTAT
>JBKKDE010000326.1:0-2864 GCA_046708665.1 Candidatus Zixiibacteriota bacterium
TTCCTACACGATGCCGGAGAGAAAGTCCCGGCCCCGGAGAAAGCGCCGAGCGTACGCCAGCAACAACAACGAGGGGGCAATCCACAGGACGGACGTGGCGGCGATCAACGACGGCAGCAACAACCCCAGAAACAGCAGCAGCCGCAATCACCTCAACAACAGCAACCGAAGCAAGAGGGTGGGCGAAACGAGCGCAGGCGCCGTCAGCGTGGGCGTGGCGGCGCACGGCCACAACAGCAGGATCAGCAGACCCAGAAGCAGCCACAAATACAGCAGCCGGCGATGGCCAAAGTATCAGTTGAAACGGCGTCGAGTGGCGACGAAGCGAAGGAATCCCAGCAACAACGACGACGTAACCGGCGCCGCTTTTTCCGCAGACGCCGCGGTGGCGGAGGTGGGGACAATACTGGTGCTCCCGCGGCGGCGGATGCCTGATAGGGACAAGATGAAAAGGGCGCGATTGTTGTCGCGCCCTTTTGATTTGCTGCCCGTACTGCCTGAAAACTATTATTTCCCGGTCTTCTTCTCTTCCTTCTTGGCCTCGTCTTTCGGTTTTGGACGCGGCTCTTTCAGTTCATTGACGATCAGCTTGACAGTGGTTGTTCCGATGTTCTTCGCCCAGTGGGTTTCGGCGGGAATAAACAACACATCGCCTGTTTTGATATCCGCGTCCATGCTTGTGCCATCGGGCTTCGATATCCTAACCATCCCTCCCGATACCGCATAAACGAAGTGGTCCGGGTGCGAATGCGACAGGATTGAATCTCCCGCATGAAATATCACTTCCATTACACGCACACGCTCGTTTTCAAACAGCTTCTTGTACATGTGCGGAGCGACTTCAAGCGGATCATGCGCGTTGACGACCGACGCCATGCCGATGACGAGCAGAGAAACAATTGCCACGACAGTGTTGCGCACAACAACCTCCTTGGTTTGATGTGTTACGGTTTCTATTCCGTGCCCGGTGGCACGTAGTGAATGTAGTCGGTCAACGATTTGATTTCATGGTCCTTGCCTTCCAACTCGAGGCGCAGGAGATCCCGCAACGAAATGAATCCCGCCAGATTCCCTTGATCAAGTACCGGTAGATGCCGAATCCGTTGCTCAGACATGATTTTCATAGCCACGGTGTGATCGTCGCAGATATCGGCCGCCCATAGCTCACGCGTCATCACTTCCGACACTTTGGTCGCGCTCGGGTCAAGGCCCTGGACAATCACGCGCTTCATTAGGTCGCGTTCCGAAAATACTCCGACCAATCGATCGCCATCAAGAACGGGCAGAGCGCCGACGTCATGGCCAACCATGATCTTGACCGCATCGATGACGCTCGAATTCAGTGGAATCCACTTCAGCGGGATGGCACGTGTTATGATCGAGCTGATCGCCGTCATGTCGCCCTCCGAACCGGTGGATTTAGAAAGTGCCGCTTCTTGCAAGACGTAGGTGGACCATAGATTACACCCGAATCACCCACGGGTCAAGCCCGATTGCACCCGCCGTCAAACCGCGAGATGCCTATAACGTAACTTATTAGGTTTCGCTAAGTTGGGAACGAACGATGACTCCGAAGCTGCCGATCTACATGGATCACCACGCGACCACGCCGGTCGACCCCCGCGTGCTTAACGCCATGCTTCCATTCTTCACCGAGAGGTTTGGAAATGCGGCATCGGTCACCCACGTCTTTGGCTGGGAGGCACAAGAGGCAGTCGAAACATCTCGCGCGTTGATCGCCGCCTCGATCGGTGCAGAACCTAAAGAAATCATCTTCACCTCTGGAGCCACCGAGTCAGACAATCTCGCACTCAGAGGCGCAATGCAAGCCAACAGCGCGCGCGGCAATCATCTGATTGTCTCATCGATCGAGCATCGCGCGGTACTCGACTGCGCGCGTCAGCTTGAAACCGAAGGGTTCGAAGTCTCATACGTCCCGGTTGATGCTCAAGGCGTAGTCGATCCCGAAGCCGTCAGGCGAGCGTTGTCCGACCGGACCGTGCTGATATCGGTGATGGCAGCCAACAACGAAATCGGCACAATCCAACCCATACACGCAATTGGTCAACTCGCCCGCGAGCGCGGGATCCTGTTCCACACCGACGCCTCACAAGCAATTGGCAAGATGCGGTTCGACGTCAATGAAATTCCGACTGATCTTCTATCTCTGTCCGGGCACAAAATCTACGGCCCAAAGGGCATTGGCGTCCTCTATGTGCGCCGTCATCGCCCCCGAGTAAAACTCACACCATTGCAAGTGGGAGGCGGGCACGAACAACGCTTGCGGTCCGGCACGTTGCCTGTTCCGCTAATCGTCGGTCTCGCGCACGCGATCCAGATTGCCGACGCTGATATGAACACGGAGTCGGAACGAACTGCACTGCTCCGCGACCGGCTGATGCATGCCATTCTCGGCGCACTCGATGGCGTCCGCGTTAACGGAACAATGAGCTCGCGGCTTCCAAACAACCTGAACCTCGCGTTTGAAGGAGTGGATGGCGAAGGATTGCTAACTGCAATGGAAGAAGTAGCACTTTCTTCGGGCTCGGCATGCAGTTCCGCCGAGATCGAGCCATCGCACGTGTTGAAGGCAATTGGGCTTTCCGATGAGCTGACTTCTGGCTCAATTCGGTTTGGGCTCGGTCGCTGGACCACAGAGGACGACGTTGATTTCGTGGATCGCCGGATCAAGGAAGTCGTTGAGAGCAAGCGTAGTTTGAGTACTCGGCACCCAGATGGCGATCACACCTCACCCATTAATTGATGGAACAATCAGGACCCAAAGTGGTTATATTGGCGCAGAAGCAATTGATGTTGTGAATTGAGCAGATTGGACTTACATGAGCGATATGACCTCTACCAAG
>JBKKDE010000327.1:0-4986 GCA_046708665.1 Candidatus Zixiibacteriota bacterium
GCGCAAATACCAATACGGCTGTACCGACAATCACTCCGAGGATCGAAATCAGAGTAATGAGTGATAGAAAGCCGTGCCGTTGGCGCGAGCGCAGATACCGTCGCGCGATGAAGGATGCGTAGGCCACGCGGCTTATACGCCGTCCGCGCTGTCGCCGACTGAATCGGCGCGCTGCGGACGCAGGGTTGGGAACAGAATAACCTCACGAATCGACGGCGCGCCAGTGATGGCCATCACCATGCGGTCGACGCCGAACCCAAGTCCGCCTGTTGGTGGCATTCCATGCTCGATGGCCAGGAGGAAGTCCTCGTCGAGCTGGTGCGCTTCTTCCTCACCGCGCTTGGCGGCTTCGGCCATTGCCACGAATCGGGCCCGCTGGTCAATGGGATCGTTGAGCTCAGTGAAAGCGTTACCGAGTTCTTTGCGACACATGAACAGCTCGAATCGCTCCACAAGGCCGGGCTTGCTGCGGTGTTTCTTCGCCAACGGCGAGATTTCTTCAGGGTAATCCGTGATGAACGTCGGGCCGACGAGATCGGGTTGAACTTTCTGGGAAAAGATCTCATCAACGACCTTGCCGTAGGACGCATCATCCGGAATATCGACGTGGATCCGTTTGGCCTCAGCGCGCGCGCGTACAGGATCGGTGCTGGACAAATCGACACCCGTCCGATCCTTGATGATATCGAGCAGTGGGTACTCCGCCCACTCTTTCGAAAGGTCAATGGTCTGACCATCAAAAGTAATCTCGGGTTTGCCATTTACGACAGTCGTTACATGGACATACAGCTCGCGCAACATCTTCATGACATCGCGATAATCCCAGTACGCCGCGTAGCATTCGATCATCGTGAATTCGGGATTGTGGTCGCGGTCGATGCCCTCATTGCGGAAGTCTTTGCAGACCTCGTACACACGTTCGTAACCGGCAACTATCAGACGCTTCAGATACAGTTCATCGGCGATTCTCAAATAGAGATCGGTAGCGAGCGCATTGTGATGCGTGACAAACGGACGCGCTGCCGCGCCGCCATAGAGCGGCTGCAAGACCGGGGTTTCGACTTCCATAAACCCGAGATTATCGAGAAAGGCGCGGATGGTCGAGACGATCAATGTGCGCTTACGAAAGATCTCGCGAACCTCATCGTTGGAGATAATGTCGAGGTAACGCTTCCGGTAACGAATTTCGGTGTCACTCAGTCCGTGCCACTTTTCCGGCAGTGGCTGAAGTGATTTTGACAGAAGGGTGAAAGCGGAAATATTGATCGTTGTTTCGCCGGTGCGGGTCTTGAACACGTCGCCCTCGACTCCGACAAAGTCCCCGAGATCAAGCCAGTCCAACCGCGTGTAGAGGTCGCCGAGAACGTCGGCCTTGGCATAGCACTGAACTCTACCGGAGCCATCGAGAATGTGAAAGAACGTGCTCTTGCCGTGGGCGCGAAATGACACGATACGTCCGGCGGCAATGACCTTCTTCCCTTCGAGAGCCAATGCGGCCGCGAGGATGTCGGCCGCGAGGTGCGTGCGGGCGAACTCGTGGGGATAGGGATTCACGCCTGCCGCACGCCATTGTTCGAGTTTATGGCGACGGTAGTCCGTCAGGTCGGTCATGGTGTCGTGCGTGTGCTCGGTCATCAATCCTCTCGGTTGTCGTGCGAAAATACGGGGGATTATCCGTGGGCGCAATGGTGGTGTAACGTCGCGGCTCAAGGACCGCGTCTATGGCTTGAGGATTTTTGCGATTTCGCGCTCAGTCAAACGGCGCCAGTCACCGACGCTCATACCTTGTGTTGTCAGCCCGGCGAAGGATATACGCTGGAGCTGAAGCACCGGATGCCCCAATGCCATCATCATGCGCTTCACCTCGCGTTTGCGACCCTCGCGCAAGAGCAGGCGCACAACCGCGCCACGCGGATGAAACCGGGCAACTTCTGCTTCGGCGCGCGCCGGTGTCGGATCGCCTAGGTCAATGCCATCCCGCAATTTCGCAAGCGAACTGGGCGCAGGGACACCGACTACCGTGGCCTCATAGACTCTTTCGATCTCGTATCGAGGATGCATGAGCCGGTTTGCGCCATCACCGTCGGAGGTCAGCAGCAATACACCTTCGGTATCCTGATCAAGCCGCCCCACCGGAATGAGATTTTGGAACATCGGAGGCAATTTGTCGAAGATTGTCGCGCGTCCGCGCATGTCGCGTCGAGTGGTCAGCGTACCAGCGGGTTTGTAGAACAGAATCCAGACAGTATCGGTCGAAGTTGGATTGACCGTCTGGCCGTCAACCTCCACACGGTCTTTGCCCGGGTCGACAATTGTGCCGAGCTTATCGACGATCACACCGTTAATCGCGACACGCCCGGCGGCGATGATCTCATCGGAACGGCGGCGTGACCCCACGCCACAACGCGACAAATAGCGATTGAGACGTTCGCCGGTCGACTCAGAACCGGACTCAGACATGACCTTAGTTGCTCAGGTTTTCGGACAGGGCCGTGATGACATTGCGGATACGAAATCCATCGTACTCACGCAGCTCACCCTTCTCATCCGGCAATTTGAGCGTCAATGTGCGGGCGCCCTCGGTCGCCTCGCTCTGCTCACGCATTTTCTCTTCGTTCCGAGCTGCAAGCATGGCGGCGAGTTCGTCTTCACGCGGGAGATCATCGAGCGAGTTCAGGCCAAAATAACGCAGGAATTCATCGGTGGTGCCGTAGAGAAGCGGCCGTCCAGGGCCCTCGGAGCGTCCCTTGATCGTGACGAGATTACGTTCAAGCAACGTGCGCACCGGAGCATCGGCGGCGACACCGCGGATGTGTTCGATCTCCGGGGTCGAGCATGGCTGACGGTAGGCAATAATCGAAAGCGTCTCCAATCCCGCGCGCGAGAGCCGTTGAGTCTTGGTCTTGACGAGCACCGACTCGATAATCGGACCATACTCCGGCATCACAAACATCTGATATCCACCTGCAACCTTGCGGACACGCATGGGGTGAGACCCCGCCTCCATGCGGCGATTGATCTCGGCGACAACGTCATCGAGTGTCCAGCCGGTATGACCGTTGAGCGATCCGAGAATAGTCGGAGGCAAGGGCTCGTGCGCGGCGAAGAGGAGTGCCTCGACAGCTCCGACTAACTTCTGCACATTAGGATCAAGCTCTTGAGTGTCGGCGATCCGGTTCGTGGTTTCGATTATTGTGTCCATGTTTCGGTTTCCGTGGGTGTGTTCACCCGGATAAGGATTAGCTCCCCGAAAGCGCGACTCTGCGAGACGGTGATACGACGCAGACGCACCATTTCCAAAATGGCCAGGAATGTAACGACCACCAGCCAGCGTGCGGCCAGCCCTGCGAACAGACGAGCAAACTCGAGACTCTCTTGCTCATCGAGCATGGAGTCCAGCTCGGCGATACGCTCTTCGACAGTCTGCTCGGCGATGGCGACATTGTGCTGGGTTTCATGCTCGATGCGCGAAACAACATCTTGAAACGCCGCCAACAGGTCGTAGAGCGTGGAGTCCATCACGAAGCGCGATTTGGTCGGCATCGGTCCGTCGGCGAAGTCGGAACGGGCGAACACCAGGCGTTCGGCGTCTTCGCGCTTATTCAGTACCGCCGCGCCCTCCTTGAATTTCTTGTACTCCAGAAGGGCTGCGACCAACTCCTCACGCGGATCCTCTTCCTCATCCTCCTCCGGGTCGCGCGGCAAGAGCATCGCCGATTTGATGCGCAGGAGCGTTGCGGCCATTACGATAAATTCACCCGCAATCTCGAGATCACACCACTGCATCAACTTGAGCATTGTAAGATACTCATCTGTGATGCGGGCGATCGGTATGTCGGTAATCTCGATTTCGTCTTTGCGGATCAGGAAGAGAAGCAAATCGAGGGGCCCTTCGAAGACATCGAGCTTGAAGGACAAAGCCGTGGCATGGCCACTGCCGTTACCGGACAACTCAACCCCGGAATCGGCTACAGCCAGATTGCTCAGTTTGTCCTTACGTCCCATGCCGCGAACTGCCCCCTTAACGGACCGGTTGGACTTCCCCCTGCATGGGAATGTCAGGCCACCGCACCCTCTGGGCAAGGGCAAATTGGCCGGCACCCACCCCTAAACTTCTTCGCGACAGGAGCGTAATGCAGACCGTATCATGCCGACGAGACGATTATGAACGATACGTATCACATACCCGACAGTTCACTCCTGATGCGCCCATGGGGACGCCGCCTCATGATTTGGGCGGCGTGGACGGTTCCGGCAGTCCTCTTCGCAGTGCTGAGCCACGCGCGTCTGGTGGCCGTCGGAGAGGAATCGTCGGTTTGGGTCCGTCTGGCCGACCACTTGGCGGCTTGGTACATCTGGGCGGCGTTTGTTCCGGGGATCACGTGGCTGGGGCGTCGGTTCAGAGTTGACCGTACACCACGAGTTCGGAACATTTCGGTGCACCTCGTAGCGAGCGTGTGCGTGGCCCTGATTCACAGCGGGTTGGCGGTTCTCGTCTCCATCACCGTCTTCTCCGAGCCGGTTACCCTACCCAATTGGTATGACAACTATGTCCGCTGGCTGGCCTGGAGCAGTCCGTGGTCGCTGGTGATCTACTGGATCGTATTAGCAGTTAGCTACGCATGGGACTACTACGGTCGTGCCCGCGATGAACAGCTACGGGCTTCTCGCCTCGAAGCCCAGTTCAGCAGAGCCCAACTCGAAACCCTTAAACAGCAATTACAGCCGCATTTTCTCTTCAATACGCTCAATTCCATCTCGATCCTGATGCAAAAAGGCGATGTTGCCGGATCGACCTCGATGGTCCATGGGCTGTCGGAACTCTTGCGTTACACTCTGAATCAAAATGGACAGCAGGAGGTTTCCCTCTCCGACGAACTGGACTTCACGCGGCACTATCTTGAGATTGAGCAGACCCGGTTCGGCGAACGCCTCAAGATCGACTTCGACATTGCTACCGACACATTGGCCTGCCCTGTTCCGGTC
>JBKKDE010000328.1:0-11388 GCA_046708665.1 Candidatus Zixiibacteriota bacterium
GACAACGAGGGTAACCGTCTTAAAGCCAAGTCTAACACCAACTGGTGGGAAATTCGCGTAGGGGTAGTTTTTCTGCTCAGGCGTTAATTCTTGACCAATGTTCCATGTAACATTAAGTGGGACAGTCTGTTGGCTATAGCGCTCTTTTTATCGACCTCGAAATTAATTCTAACTCGCTGTTAAATATACTCTTGACAGACTTGCTCCCCTGTGATTTACTCTCGCCGACTCCCGGGTGGGAGTCGGGTGGAATCGAAGTCAAAGCAAGTCTAAAAACCTTTAAAGGGAGGGTCTGTAATGAAGAAGTTAGTAATGATCGTCGCAGTTCTGGCCGCAACGGCTATGGCTGGGACCGCAAATGCCGCGGTCGGGATCTCGCTGGAACTCAATGACAGGTTCACTCCGGCGGTCGGCATCAACTTCCAGCCAAGTGGTTGGGTCATTGATGTCCTCGCCCAGTTTGAAAGTGTTGACACGGATCATACCGCCTTTGGGGCGGGAGTTCGTCTCGACAAGTTAATGGATGCAACTGCCGACATCTCAGGCCTGTGGGGTCTGTGTGCAGACGTCCTCATGACCTCGCCCGACGCAGATAACGCTGACAGCTACACAGATTTTGGAGTTGGTGCCTACATCGGGGGAAATGCTCACATTGGCTCACCGAACTTCCATCTCGTCGGCCACTGCGGCGTCAAGGTGAACCTCGAAGGTAAACGGTTCGAAAATGACGAAAGCGCGACTAATTTCGGCACCTTCGCCAATCTGATGTTCCGTTGGACTGGGGTGCTGGGCAAGTAGTGTTTCACATTCGGTAGTTCAAAGCCCGTCCCGGTCTTTCAGGACGGGCTTTTATTTTTGCCATGGTTCTGCGATCTCGCTCATCGATTCCCGTACGGTTTCATTGTAGTGCGCCAGCCCGCCCAGGCAAACCCGTTCGATCTCTTACTCGCTGCTTGTCTTCTCCCCGGACGCCGGCGATTCTTTTTGTGATTTGCCGCGCCTGCGAGAATATTGGAACAGTTGATGGGTATTGTATCGTCTAACGGACTTCAGGATACTCACCTCTGAGAGAGGTTCGTGACTTGGGATATGACTGGCGCGCGCAATCGCGGCGCTTGGAGGGACTTGTGAAATTAGAATCGATACCAATTCTTGTGCTCATGCTTGTCGTCATGTCGGCAGCGTCAGTGCACGCGGATGTGCGCAAGGGCGAGATCATGTTTGGCCCGTACGGGTTGTACAACGTTCCGACCGACGATTACCCGTCGCCGGTGTTGGATGATGTTCCGTACATGGATTTCGGCAGTGATGTCGAGCCAAGCCCTGGGGTTGCTGGAGCCGCAGACAAGATGATCACCCCCAAGTTGTCATTGGGTGGCGAATTCAAAGTCTATTTTGGCTCGGTCGACGAGCAAAAGATGCAGGATTTCGTCGACTTCCACGTACCGGAACTCGACGAGGCCGAGATGACCTGGCGCACGGTTCATCTGGGCGCCCGTGCACGGTACTTCATGCAGCCCGAGAAGAGTTTCAACCCATTTCTGCAGGCAGGTGTGGGGATGTACTTGAGCAAGCTGCGCGCCGAGTTCCGCCAGGTGCGTGGGAGCGGTTCGACCAACGATTTCTCGCGTTCCGAGTCGTTTACCGATCCGGGAGTCTCCATCGGGCCGGGTGCGCTGGTGCGGATCTCCAAGGATACGCGGCTTTCTGTCGATGCCATTTTCACGAATGTCTTTACCTCTGAGCGGAATGTCCGGTATATCGGGCTCTCGCTGGGGCTCTTGTTTAGCGTGACTCCGCAGTAAGACGTTAGACTTGCTGACTTGCCAGATGCCGAATGGGGGCGTATCTTATGCCCTCGATTCGGCATGTTGTTTAGGAGAAATTGCTCATGTCTGGTCATTCCAAATGGTCTACAATCAAACGCAAGAAGGGCGCGATCGATGCTGCCCGTGGACGCGTCTTTACAAAACTCATCAAGGAAATCACGGTTGCTGTCAGGGCTGGCGGCGGCGACCCTGATACCAACCCGCGCTTGCGCACGGCGCTATTGGCTGGACGCTCCCAGAACTTGCCCGCTGACAACGTTAAGAAGGCCATTCAGCGCGGTACCGGCGAATTGCCGGGTCAGGCCTATGAAGAAATCCAGTATGAGGGCTATGGCCCTGGCGGCGTTGCCATCCTCATGCAAACAGTGACGGACAACCGCAATCGCACAGTCGGAGAGTTGAGGCACATGCTCTCGAAGCATGGCGGCAATCTCGGCGAAACCGGCAGTGTCGGCTGGATATTCAACAAGCAGGGCTTGATAGAAATTGAGGCATCGGCGGCGTCGGAAGATACAGTGATGGAAATGGCTCTGGAGGCCGGAGCCGACGATGTGAAGTCCGAAGACGGCATGCATTCAGTCAATTGTTCGCCCCAGGCATTTGATGCCGTTAAGGCGGCATTTGAGAGCAAGAATATCCCGATCGCGTCGTCTGAGATCGCGATGATTCCGACCAACCAAGTGAAACTCGATGGGAAAGATGCCCAGCACATGCTGAAGCTGATGGAAGCACTCGAGGAGCACGACGATGTCCAAAATGTCTATGCAAACTTTGACATTGAGGAGTCGGTGATGGAGCAATTCAGCAACGCGTAGTCCCAGACTTTGAGCTATCCCAACGCCTCCGTCTGCGACGGGGGCGTTTTTTTATGATGTTGCGACTTTCCCCGCTGACATACATTCCGTCCCAGGGGAGATTGTACTGCGCATGGTCATAATGGGGATTGATCCGGGTTTGGGCACAACGGGCTGGGCAATCATCAACGGCACGGGTGACCGTCCCGAATTAATCGCCTATGGCGCAATCCGAACGCGACCGGGCGACGAGCTGCCGGACCGTCTCTTGGCGATCTGCCAGCGGGTTGGCGAAGTCCTCGGTGAACACTTTCCCGATGAGGTCGTGATCGAAGATGTATTCCTCGCACGCGACACCAGAGCCGCGCTGGCGCTCGGCCAGGCACGCGGCGCGGCAATGCTTGGCGCCGCTCTGAAGAGCGTCCCTGTGCGTTCGTATACGGCGCTACAAGTCAAACAGTCGGTGACCGGCAACGGGCATGCATCGAAGGACCAAGTGGCCTTCATGGTAAAGCAACTGTTCCGTCTCCAGGAAGCGCCGGAACCGGCCGACTGCGCCGACGCCGCGGCCATTGCCTTGTGTCACATGCACCGCTGCCGCGTCATTGAGCCGGTCGGGTGAATTGACTCTTATGGATGATTGTAATGATTGCGATAGTTGTGGTGCAGGCGTCCCGCCTGCGCTCTTTGAGGTAGGAAAGTAATTAAACAGTGAGGGTCAGCCCTTGGGCTGCCCGAAGACACGAGCGATGATAACATTTGTCGAGGGAGAACTGGTCGAACGAATGCCGACACGTGCCATCGTCTCGTGCAACGGCGTGGGTTACGAACTGGCGATCCCGCTCTCGACATTCGACCGTCTTCCGGAGCAAGGCACACGCTGCCGGGTTCTGACGCGGCTGGTCGTGCGCGAGGATGCTCACCTGCTGTTTGGATTTTCGAGTGAGTCCGAACGCACCCTGTTCGACCTGCTGTTGGGTGTCTCACGCGTCGGTCCGAAAGTCGCCCTCTCCGTGCTCTCCGGGCTGTCTGTAAATGACATTCGTCGCTCGATCGCGTTCGAAGATGTCAGCATGCTGGCCCGCGTCTCCGGAGTTGGGAAGAAAACCGCCGAACGCATAGTGGTCGAGTTGAAGGACAAGATCGAGAGAGCCGTGACCGATGGAACTGGGCCTATCAAGATCGACGCCAGTATCGACGGAGTTGCCAATGAGGCCATGGCTGCATTGGTGGTGCTCGGCTACTCACGCATGGAGGCGCAGGATGTTGTCAAACGCGCCGCCTCCGGAATCGACAAGAGCATGTCGACTGAGGATTTGATCCGCAAGGCGTTGGCGATGTCGCCTGCGTAGCGCTCTGTTAACCTCTCCCTTTATGGGAGAGGTCGGCTGATCGCGGTGTTTTGCGATGAGCCGGGTGAGGGTAAAAACGTGAAGCACTCGAACAATACAATTTGGCGGGGGACTCATTCTACCCTCACCCGGTTTGCCGAAAGCGCCCGGCACATCGACTTCTCCCTAAGAGGGAGAGGTTAAGAGACACGTCATGCCCGAGACCAACCGTCCACCATTCCCCAGACGAACCGAGAAAGAACCTCTCGGACGTCTCACTACGCCTGCTCCAATCGCCGATGATCTGGCGCTGGAGGGGTCTGTACGGCCAAAGCGATTCGAAGACTTCGTCGGTCAACGCGGTCTGCTTGACAATTTGCGCATTTTCATTTCTGCCGCGAAGAAACGGGGAGAGGCGCTCGATCATGTGCTACTCTATGGACCGCCCGGATTAGGCAAGACAACTCTGGCGAACATCATCGCGAATGAACTCGAAGTCCCGATCAAGGCGACATCTGGTCCGGCGCTCGAACGCGCCGCTGACCTCGCCGGCCTGCTCACCAATTGCGAAGAACGCTCTGTGCTTTTCCTCGATGAGATCCACCGGCTGAATACAATCGTCGAAGAGTATTTGTATCCCGCCATGGAGGACTTTACTCTCGACATCGTGATCGACAAGGGGCCGGCGGCACGCGCGGTAAAGCTGCCGCTGAAGAAATTCACGCTTGTCGGCGCGACCACGCGCGCTGGACTGCTGACATCGCCTTTGCGTTCGCGGTTCGGTGTTGTCGGACGCTTGGACTACTACAACGCCGAAGACCTGACACACATTGTGACCCGTTCCGCCGGAATTCTCGGTGTTTCGATCACCGAGGATGGCTCGCACGAAATTGCGCGTCGTTCGCGGGGCACACCGCGTATTGCCAACCGTTTGCTGCGACGTGTGCGCGACTTCGCCGAGGTGCAGGGAGCAAAGTCGATCGACCGCAAGATCGCCGCCGATTCACTCACGTCGCTGAATGTCGATGTCGCTGGTCTCGATGAAATGGATCTGAAGATACTTGAAACGCTGATCCACAAGTTTCGCGGCGGACCGGTCGGCCTCAATACCCTCGCGGTCGCTGTTGCTGAGGAAGCGGAGACACTGGAAGAGATCTATGAGCCCTACCTGATTCAGGAGGGGTTTCTCGACCGTACTCCCCGTGGACGTTCTGCCACGCCCCGCGCCTTCAAGCATCTCGGTGTCATCGAGGCACCATCCGATTCTGGCCGCCTCTTATAGCAGTGACATCGTGCTTTTATGGAGGGCAACGCTCCTGTAGAGCCTGCTCTTTGTGCGCATGGTAAAAGAGCAGGCTCCGCAGGAGCATCGCCCTTCCGATAACCTCTGACGAAATCGCCCCCAAAACCCCACAACGATTCGCCCTGACATCCGTATCTTTGTGCCACAGTAACGGAATAGGGACGCTGTATGAAGACCGAACTCCTCGACTATCATCTGCCGGAGCATCTCATTGCTAACCACCCCACCAAGGTGCGTCGCAAATGCCGGCTCCTGGTCGTGGACCGTTCGAAAAGTACGTTTTCGCACCACTCATTCGAGGAGCTGCCGTCGTTACTCGAACCGAAGGACCTCCTGGTTGTGAATGACACGTCAGTGCTACCCGCGCGCCTGCTCGGCAACCGGGTTCCCGGGGGTGGAAAAGCTGAGATTCTGCTGCTGGAAAAGAAGGGTGTGCGCACGTGGCGCACTATGGTACGTCCCGGCGCGAAACTCCGGCCGGGGGCCGTGGTCGAGTTTGCCAAGAGCAACGCCGGTGCATTCGTTGCTCACATCCTGGAATCACACACCGACGGGACTCGTACAGTACGATTCGAGGGAACAGGCCGGTTCGAGGCCTGGGTCAATTCCGTCGGAGCCATGCCGCTGCCGCCGTACATCGATAGGCCGTCGGAACCGCGCGACACGAAAGATTATCAGACAGTCTTCGCCAAGCATGTCGGTGCGGTCGCATCTCCCACGGCGGGATTGCACTTCGATTCAATTTTGATTAATCGTCTCAGGAAGTGCAAGATCGATGTAGCGCCGCTCACCCTGCATGTCGGCGCGGGCACATTCCGACCGATCACAGCAGAGAGTGTCGAGGATCACATTCTCGACAGCGAATCATACCACATTGGTACATTGACCCAAAGGCGCATCTGGAGCCGTTTTATCGGGCCGGGGAGGGTCGTTGCGGTGGGCACCACTGCCACCCGCGCGTTGGAGACACTCGCGGTCATTCATGACTGGCCGCGTCGTCAGCAGGCTGCTACGATGTCGAAAAAGAAGGTGCGACGGCAGTCCTTTTTGGCGTTGCACGGGCGCACCAATCTTTTCATCCGGCCGGGGTATCAGTTCAGAGTTGTGGATGCGCTGATCACCAATTTCCACTTGCCCAAGTCGTCGCTCTTGGCGCTTGTTGCTGCATTTGCCTCGCAAATGGGTGGCGATGGTCTGGCGATGATCCGCGATGCATATGATATTGCTGTACGCGAGGAGTACCGATTCTATTCCTATGGCGACGCCATGCTGATTCTCTAAATGACAGACTCTCCAAACATTGGCGTCATTATCGTTGCGGCGGGCTCCGGCCAACGGTTTGGCGGCGATGTTCCCAAACAATGGAAGTCGCTGGCGGGCTCATCTCCGGTCGAGCGATCATGCCGTTCTTTCATCGATCCCACGTTGACTGATGGCCCAGATACGATGGCACCAAGCTGGATCGGCATCGTTGTCGACGATAGCCATCGCGAAACGGCGGAGATTGTGGCGAAGTCGCTCTCCACGGCCTACGCAGTCATAACCGGCGGCGCGACCCGGCGCCAGTCAGTCGCCAATGCGCTCGACCAGATGCCGGGTAGCATCGATATTGTCGCCATTCACGATGCGGTTCGTCCGTTCTGGCCAAAATCGAAATGGGTGGAGCTGGTCGAGGCCTGCCGTTACAACGACGGCGCAATACTCGCTGTACCCGTATCCGACACTCTCAAGAATCATTCCGGCTCGCAGACAGTCACCGTGGACCGGCGTCATCTCTGGATGGCGCAGACACCCCAAATGTTTCGCGCCGATGTGCTCCGCGAAGCGCATCGTCAGGCCGAGCGCACAGGCAGCAATGCCACCGATGACGCCGATTTGGTCGAGCGCACCGGCGGGCGTGTCGAGATCATTCGCTCCACAACAACAAATATCAAGATTACGACACCTGATGATTGGGATTTGGCTCTGCGTGTCGCTGAGACTGCCGTATCTTCCGCCACGATGCGCGTGGGAACCGGATACGACACACATCGCTTGGGAGGCGACGGCCCGCTTATGCTCGGCGGAGTGCGATTCGCCGACTCGGGTGGGCTGATCGGTCATTCCGACGGCGATGCATTGCTGCATGCGATCTGCGACGCTCTCCTTGGGGCGGCGGCACTTGGAGACATCGGACAGCACTTCCCACCGACCGATGAGCGATTCGCCGGGGTGGACTCGCGCAAGCTTGTGATAGAAACTGTGGCGATTCTCAGACGCGCCGGGTATCGTCCGGTGCAGGTCGATGCGACAGTGATGGCCGAAGGTCCCAAAATCATGCCGCGCGCGCTGGAAATGCGTGAAGCGATTGCATCCGATCTCGGCGTCGAATTAGCCATGGTCTCAGTCAAAGCGACTACGAATGAGCAAATGGGTTTCATCGGACGGGGAGAGGGGATAGCAGCGCAGGCGATTGCGACAATCGCCCCGCTGTAGTTGAGATGGAACATGCTTTCCCCGATTGGTTGTCTCTCTGGGCGGTGCAGTCTATCTGGTGGACATTCGGCTTTTTCTTTGTCGCCGCCATTACGGAGATGCTCTTTCCGCCGTTTCCTGGCGATGCGATTCTCTTCCTTGGCATGATCACGCTACAAACATCGGAGATCCCCGTCGCGCGCGGTGTCATTGCCGCGACACTCGGTGGGATCGCCGGGTTTGCGCTGCTGTTCTGGTTTGGACGCTCCAAAGGCCGGGCATTCCTCATCAAACGCGACAGAGGGATATTCTCAATTGAGCGGTTGCATAAGGTGGAGGCGTGGTTCAAGAAGTGGGGCGCGTTCGTAATTATTTTCGGGCGATTTCTGGTCGGAGTTCGTTCCGCTGTTCCCGTGGTCGCCGGAGTCGGGGACTACCCGGTGGCAAGGACAATGATCCTTGGCGGGATTTCCGTGCTGCTCTGGAACCTACTGCTCGCAGTTTTCGCTGTCGCGCTTCATGAGAACTGGGATCAATTCAAGGTGATGTGGCAGAGGTATAACTTGCTGATTTGGATTGTCGTGGGAATTATCGTCCTGGTCGTCATGTGGCGGGTGAATCGACCGAAGAAGGTACGTGGGGCGCAGTAAATCGCAAAGGGGCAGTGATGGAATCGGCGACAATGGAAATGAGCAGAGCAAAGTCCGGCACAACCTCGATCGTGGGCTTGAAAGTGTTGGTGCTTGCGGGCGGACGATCCGCCGAACGCGAAGTCTCGCTGGCTTCAGGTGCGGCGGTCGCGTCTGCTCTGAGCGAACGTGGCGCGGAAGTCTTCGCGCTTGATCCGGGCATGTCGCCACGCGTCCTGTCATGGAATCCACAACTGGCGAAGGACCAGATCGGCACCGCTCCGCCTGACGATCTTACCGGCAGCAGTCCGACCATCGCCCCAACCGACATTACCATTTCTGAACTGAAGAACGTGGACGTTGTGTTCATCGCTTTGCATGGCGGCGATGGCGAAAACGGCCGATTGCAAGCGTTGCTCGACATGGCGGGGATTAAGTACACGGGCTCGGGCATGTTGGCGTCCGCGCTCGCGATGGACAAACATGCATCCAAGCGAATCTTCCTCGCTGAGGGAATACCGACCCCCGATTGGCGCATGCTCGAAGATTCCGACGAACTCGACTACGAAGAGGCAGTCGAAGCACTCTGCAGTCCGCTGATCGTGAAACCGAACGCTCAAGGATCGACAGTCGGTCTCACATTGGTTGAGAAGAAATCGCAATGGGGAGATGCGCTGGCAGAGGCGTTCCGCTGGGATTCGCGTGTGCTCGTGGAGCAGTTCATCGATGGACGCGAACTCACAGTCGGGGTCATTGGCGATCAGGTGACGCCGGTTGTCGAGATCAAGCCGAAGCACAAAATTTACGATTACGAATGCAAATACACGGATGGCATGTGCGAATACGTTTGCCCCGCGCCGATCACCCCCGCGCAGACACGCGAGTGTCAGGAGCAGGGAGTCGAGGCCTTTCGCGCACTCGGCTGCCGCGGATATGCCCGCGCCGACTTCCGGATGGATAATGACGGCCACATGTTCTGTCTGGAGGTGAATACACTTCCCGGTATGACATCGCACTCGTTGGTCCCCAAAGCCGCCAAGGCCGCCGGAATCGATTTCCCGGAATTGGTGTCTCGGATATGCCGCCTGGCTGTTTGATCATGCTGTCGTTGAGAGGCCCCTGCGGGGGACGAAGCAATCCTCAACCGACCACTGACTAGATTCCCCGGGAGCGCGATGGCAGGGGATTGCTTCGGCCCATAATGCCGGGCCTCGCAAAGACAAGCTTTCGTAGACGCGAAATTGAGACACAAACTGCTCCTCACCACACCCAACGGCGGCCGCTTCGACGCCATCATCTTCGACATGGGCGGCACTCTAATCGAGTTCGAGAATATGCGTTGGGACAAGCTGTATCCCGCCTCAGTCGAATCCGTTCACAAATGGCTGGCGAGTCGCACAAAGCGGGTGCCGGCATTTGATGACTTTCTCGCACGATTCCACACCATTTTGGACCGCCGTCGCGCACGCATTCGGTCCGAGATGCGCGAGTACCACATTACGCCCCTCATTCGTGAACTGATCGCTGGCTTCGACATTGTGCTTCCACCTGGCCAGATGTCGGATGCTGTGGATGTGTACTACTCTCCCATCCGCAAACAACTGACCGTGTTTCCGGAATCAAATCGCGTGCTGGCAGAACTGAAAGGGCATGGGTATACAGTCGGGCTGCTCTCGAACACTCCATTCCGCGCTAAGGACCACCGTCGGGAGCTGGAGCAATTCGGTCTGTGGAATCACTTCGACGCGACACTGTTCTCATCCACAATGAAGTACCGCAAGCCCCACCCCGAGCCCTTCAAAGTCATCTGCAAGCGACTCGGAGTCTCACCGAAACGCTCCCTCTACATCGGCGATCGCCAAATGGAAGACGTCCAAGGGCCCCAAGCCGTTGGGATGACCGCCTGCCTGATTCGCCGCAACGGGAAGAAGTATCGGGACGGGCTTACCAAATCGGCCGAGATCTGGTCGTTGGATGAGCTGATTCCGTTGTTGAAGCATGCGTAGGTCGGGAGCCCCCTCTTTCGCGTATTGATCTACGAACTGGTGAGCCGATGCAAATACTCAGACACCGACTGTGTTGTGAGTTCGATTGGAGTCGGTGGATTTTGCTGCATTATGCCATGGAGGTTTCGATCCAGCCAACCAAGCGTGATTTCTGAAATTATCACGCACCGGCCTGATGGCTCCGACCCATGACTGAACACTTCTGCAATCAAGTAGTCAGGAATTGTCCATAAGACCCTAAGGTCGAGTACGAAATCCTGAACGCCTTGTGCATAGCAGGCATTATAGAAGCTCAGCCGGAGATTTCCCTGACCACGCTTGACTTCGATCACTTCCTGAACGAGAATGGGGGAGTAGTAGCGTTCGCGTGAGTAACCAGGGAGCATCTCATATGCATACCACTTGCCACTCTCTATCACCAATGCATCTTGGGCCGAATGTCTAGACACTCTACCAAAATCGTCACATTTGCAGGTGTTGTCAATTCTAGGGGCGACGGAGTGCATCATGCACAGCAGGAACGAGTTTTACGACTGGGCCTTCGCGGACCTGAACGCCAACAGCGTAAGGGGAGAGGTTGCTGAATTTCTTGTATGAAAGCTCCTCGAATGCAGAAATCAAAACCGCGTAGAGTGGGATGCTGTTGATCTAATTGGTCCCGATGGGAGAGCCATCGAGGTGAAGTCATCCGGCTATATCCAGAGTTGGAAACAAAAGCAACTGTCGAAACCAAGATTTGATATAGCGTCAAAACGCTCGTGGTTTGCTCAATCTAATACCTATGCAGCGGAGAAAGTGAGATCGGCCGATGTCTACATTTTCTGTCTCCTGGCTGAGCAGGACAACAAGCGACTGGATCCGCTGGACGACACTCAATGGCAGTTTGTGGTCATGTCAAAAGTCGAGGTGGGCAATCAATTTGGCACTCAGGGAACCGTTAGCTGGAATCGACTACTCAAGACTTCTGGCTCAGCAGTGGGGGCTGCCGAACTCTTAGCCAGATACACTGACATAAGTACCGCTTGAGCAGACCTACTAGGGG
>JBKKDE010000329.1:0-3412 GCA_046708665.1 Candidatus Zixiibacteriota bacterium
GTATTAGGGTCTCGAGCGACGACTCAGCTGGGCTGGATGGCACGAGTGACTGAAATCTGTGGCCGCGATCTCTGATCGCGGTTTCCGAAGGAAACTGGGACCGATGAATGCCACGGTGCATAACCAACTCGCGCCAAGCGTCTGAACCGTGGCCAACAATGTGTGACATTGTCACCCCGCGGTCATAGATCGCGGCCACGCGTCCCGTAGAGAAAGGATCATCCATGGCAGGAAACACAATCCGTCTTCACCGCGTGCTCAAGGCGCCGCCGGAACGAATCTACAAGGCGATCCTCGACCCAGCAGCAAATTGCAAATGGCTGCCGCCGCACGGTTTTACCTGTACCGTACACCACCTCGACGCTAAAGTGGGCGGCACCTTCAAAATGTCATTCACGAACTTTTCCACGGGGAAGAGCCACTCCTTTGGCGGCAAGTACCTGGAACTGGAGCCCGGCAAGCGTATTGTCGCGACCGACGTATTTGACGACCCAAATCTTCCCGGGGAGCTGAGGACTACTTACACGCTCACCAAAGTTTCGGTCGGCACGGACGTAGCCATCGTGCAGGAAAACATTCCCGCCGTGATCCCGCCCGAGGCCTGTTACCTCGGTTGGCAGGAATCGCTGGAGCTTCTGGCGAAGCTCGTGGAACCCGAAATTCCCGATTAGAGCTTACTTCAGCACATTCGATGGAGGACCGATGGCAAATGATCGGTATGACGCAATCGTTGTCGGCGCGCGGTGTGCCGGATCGCCGACCGCTATGCTCTTGGCCCGCAAAGGGTACAAAGTCCTTGTCGTCGATCGCGCGACCTTTCCCAGCGACACAATTTCGACTCACCTCATTCATCCACCCGGAACGGCGGCGCTAAATCGCTGGGGTCTTCTGGACCGTTTGGTCGCAACTGGCTGTCCGGCCATTCACACATACTCGTTCGATGTCGGCCCATTCGCGCTCACGGGATCGCCCGGCACTGAAGATTCGCGGGTCTCGTATGGGCCACGTCGCACCGTCCTCGACAAACTCCTCGTCGATGCTGCCACCGAAGCCGGAGCGGAGGTGCGCGAGGGATTTGCCATTGATGAAATCGTGTTCGACAACGACGTCGTGGCCGGGATAGTCGGACATGACAAGAATGGCAAACGCATAACGGAACGAGCTCGAGTCGTGATCGGTGCCGATGGAATCAATTCGGTCGTGGCGCGTTTGGCTCAGGCCGAAGAGTACAACCAGAGACCGGCGCTGGGAGCTGGGTACTACAGCTATTGGAGCGGTTTGCCCATGAATGGACGCATGGAGGGGTATGATCGTCCGGGACGTGCCTGGGCCGCCTGGCAGACCAACGACGATCTGACTCTATTGATCGTGAATTGGCCGATTGCGGAGTTTGAAGCGAACAAGAAAGACATCGAGGGCAATTATCTGGGAGCGTTGGAAAAGGTGCCCCAATTCGCGGAGCGTGTGCGTGCGGCCAAACGCGAAGACCGGTTCATGGGCACATCGGTGCGCAATTTCTTCCGCAAGCCGTATGGCCCGGGGTGGGCGCTGGTCGGCGATGCCGGCTACAACAAGGACTTCATCACGGCGCAGGGGATCAGCGACGCCTTCCACGCTGCCGAGATGTGCACAGCCGCCATTGATGAGGCGTTTTCGGGAAGGCGCAGCTACGACGAAGCCATGAGAATCTATCAAGAGACGCGCGACATTCGCGCGCTTCCAATCTACGAATTCACCTGCCAATTCGCGACGATTGCGCCACCCCCGCCGGAGATGCAGCAACTCTTTGCAGCGATGCATGGCAATCAAACGGCCATGGATGGGTTTGTGCGCGTCTTCGCAGGAGTCACGTCTCCGACCGAATTTTTCTCAGAGGAGAATGTTGAGAGGATTTTCGCATCCGCGAAGTGACGCCGCGGGCTGGGTGGCATGAGTAATTGACATGTGTGGCCGCGATCTCTGGACTGTTGAAAAAGCCAGTCCTCACGGCACATCTGCACAGGCCCAAGCCCGCACTACCGGTGCGTCAATGAGTTATCCGTGTTGCGGTAGCGCAGACTATAGTCTGCGCGGCTTATTCAACAGCCCCAGAGACCGCGGTCACCCAGCCCGACCGGACCGTGTAAGGTCATTATCACACTGTACCAAGCATGTCTGACACCACCATCATCGACTGGCTCCTCGATTCCGACCCCGCCATCCGTTGGCAGGCCCTTCAGGACCTGCAAGCGAAGAAGGGGCAAGTGGTCACGCGAGAACGGAGCAAGATCGCCAGCGAGGGATGGGGCCACCGGTTCCTGTCACTTCAAGACAAGACCGGGCGGTGGGCAGGGGGGAAGTCGGAGGACGACGGCCTCTATACGCCGAAGTGGGTATCGACGACGTACACGATGCTGCTCCTGCGTGACTTCGGTCTGCCGCCGGACAATCGTCAAGCGAAGAAGGCGTGCTCGTTGCTCTTGGATCGGGGGTTGCGAGCCGACGGTGGAATCAGCTTCGGACGGTGGGCGGAATGGACCGATCGTGGCGAGACCTGCATCACCGGAATGGTCCTCTCAATTCTGTCATACTTCCGATGCGACGACGCCCGTCTCGACACGATCACCGATCACCTGCTCGCTCAACAAATGGACGATGGCGGCTGGAACTGCCGACGACCGCGTGGCGCAACGCACTCGTCCGTGCACACGACAATCAGCGCACTCGAAGGACTACGCGACTACGCACTCCACTCACGCCGCAAACGTAAGCCGGTGCGCGAAGCGCAAGAGCGCGGACAGGACTTTCTCCTGCGTCATCGTCTCTTCCGTTCTCACCGAACCGGCGCCATCATCAACCCCGCATTCCTGAAGCTGGCGTATCCGCCGCGGTGGCATTACGACATCTTGCGCGCACTCGATTACTTCCGATCCGTGGATGCTCCCCGAGACGAACGGCTCGCCGAAGCCATCGAGCTTCTCCGTAAGAAACAACTCAAAGATGGATCATGGCCTCTCGAGTCCCGTTATGCGGGTAAAGTATGGTTCGAGATGGAGTCGCTCCGCAAACCCAGCCGTTGGAACACGCTGCGGGCGCTTCGCGTCCTCAGATGGTGGGAAGGATAGCCCCGGTTTCGCTCGCTGCGATCGATCGGACCGGTCACTGGTAGTCGGCTAGGATGTTCTGATTCGTCATGGCCACTGGCGCGCACTTCAGACCTTTGAGTGCAAATCGGGCTTCTGCGCACGTCGAGTCTGGAACCTCTACGGCGTCCGCGGTGTCGCCGTGTAACGAAATACAAGAGTACCTGGAATATTCTCACCGTTTTCCACGTAATGAGCTTTAACCGTCCGCTCGCCCTCAATTTTCCCTGATGCCGGATTGATTTCACCTTCCATGATCGGGATTTCGCCAATTTTACCCTCGTCGGGGA
>JBKKDE010000330.1:0-20930 GCA_046708665.1 Candidatus Zixiibacteriota bacterium
ACCCGTTCTCATCCACGAACAAGAAGTATGCCGATCCCTGACCCTGCATCGCCTCATAGCTCCACTTCTCAGCGGCCTCGCGACCTGAGGTGAAGGGAAACCGGTCGATTTGGTCCGGCGGTCCATACACGATGTACACGCGCCCCTGATCGGACCGCCAACCATCGCTACGGTCCTTGAAGCCAACCGAGAACTTGTCATTGGCGAAATTCAGCCGACGTAAATGCTCATCGCGGAACTCGTTGACAGGTGTCTCGGGAGTCGGGTCGCGGTCTTTCCAGAACTGGGCCATGAAGTTCGCTTTGCCGGTGGTATTGAGATTGTCAAACGTCTGCATCTCCCCGGGTTTGGCGATATAGGCCATGATCGTGCGGAGTTGCTCATTCTCATCATCGGTCAGTGTATCGGTCACCAGCGAAACGACGTAGAATGGCTTTTCTATCGCGACAGTCTGAGCCAGAATTGGATCGGTCACCTCGGCTCGGAAACGATAGACACCTGTCGACAGGTCGCGCACATTGATCGCGCTTGCCAACACCGCCGAGGAGCCCGGCCGGGTCAACGTCTGGGCTGGTAACGCGCGCGCAGGAGTCCCATCGGTTGGCACAATTGAGAATGCCACGCTGTACCCGGTATCTCCCCCAGTCTCAGTCGCTAAATTGTACGCCTCGAGATAGAAGCAAAGACGTGGGCGCGACGGAGCAATGATCCCGCGGCAGTCGGGGTAAACCTTGTACTGATTCTTGACCAAGACATCCTGCGCCCGAGTGACCGTATCGGGCGGCATGCGCACAATGTCGTAACCAAATTCGACATCCGACAGCATCAGCGAATTCACCGAAAAGTCACGCACGCGAAAGTCATACGCCGCCTCCGACGACGATTTGTCGGTCAGGTCAACGACAACCGCGCGGGTGCGGTAGGAGCCCGGAGGCAATTCGAGCCAGCAGGCGAAGAAGTGGGTGAAGTTGGTGTCCAGGAGCTCACCAGAGTCGGATACTACAGACACAAACCCACTACCGACAGAATCAATCGGCGCTCCGACAGAGTCGACAACGTGCACCCAGGTAAACACGTCGGCGCGGATCACGTCTTCAACCAATCGGAATTCGAGATCTGAGCGCTTAAGTTCGAAGTAAAACTCGACGTACCCATTGGGAAGTCCCGGAGTCATCCGGTACGCCGCGCAATCCGACCACATACGCAGGTCGCCCACTGCGTCATGCGCCGATGCTGGCCCAACTAAGCCAGACATAGAAACCACCAAGGCGATTAGAATTGGTCCAATTGGTCCTCTTGGTCTCATTCTTCTCCTCATCGAATCCGGCCATCAAATGGGTACTGAAGTCGATACTCACCGTTGCCATTGACATCGATGAACAGGAATCGGCGACGCTGAGCGTAGAAATTCCACAATTGGTATGGCTTGCTACCGCGTTCGAACGGAAACCGCTCGACCTCATCGGGTTCGCCGTACTTGACATACACAGTCCCGAAGTCCGTCCGCCATCCTCGCATGAATGCCGTGGTGAAGTGCAGGTCGGCATGGCGTATGCGCCGGTAATACTCCTCCTGCCACTCGTTATCTCCGGTTTCAGAGCTGGGATCTTTGGATCTCCAGAATGCGGCGAACGCCTCGATCCGCTGTTCCTGAGGGGTCGCGCGCAGTTTCTTGAGGTCGTCGTGAGTTGCGATGTGGACCAACATATCCACCGCCTCTTCCCAATTCTCATCGACGAGTCCCGCCATCGACCAATCAACCCAAAACGGAATTTCTGTCACATCGCCGAGAGCTTTTCCCGACGCATCGAGCAGCCGGAGACTCAGGGTGGCTTCGCCGGTCTTGAAACCGGCCAGCTCGCTCTTGTACACGACGGGGATGAGATTGTCCGGCGACGTAATCGGTATTGTATCGAACTGTTTTTTCTTCCCGAATCGTTGCTCTGCTTCGATCTCCAATATCGCGGCTTCGGGCGCGACATCCCGGTATATCTCAAGGTACATGGCGATACGATCCCGGCTGGCCGCGAATGCCCGACTTACACTTGGCACCAGGTACAGCCCATGGCGATGGAATCGTTCCACTCCTTCAACGTCCGCCGTCGGATCGAAAAACATCGGCCCGCCGACGGGCCAACGATCTCCGCGTGTCTCGCGAAGCGGCAGGTTCTTTTTTTGCGTGAACGAGCTGCTTGAAACTCGGTCGGTCAAAGTCACCGAGAGTTCGTAGTCACCCGGCACAACCGTGGCTGACAGTATGTTGACGAGGTACCCGGAGGGATTGCGGGTTTCCTCGAATGTCGAGAGGGCATAGTTTTCGCGGGCGCTCACCGACGCCGCCTGCGGATCGCGGTCATTGGCCAATATCGCATTGATTTCATACGCAGCAACATAGTACTCGCCCGTGGTGTCCGACACTTCACCTGCCGATCCCGGATTCACATCGGAATGCTTCAAAGTGCGCCGCACGTATGACAACCGTGGATTCACGATCTTGTAGTAGCATTCGATCCGGATGCTGTCATTCCCGGCCCGAAACGCGGCCCAATCGAGATCGAATACAGGTACTCCCGGCGGTGGCAGGTTTGAGAACTCGACCTGTCCCGATGCTTGGCACGTCAGTGCGAGGACGAAGGCAATCGTGCACACTGCCCGCCCGAACGGGTAAACCCTGACCTTGGATTTAAAGCTCATAACACGCGCCCCCTGATTACACGTAGGCAGCAAATATATTCCCTCTATCAGGAGGAAACCATGCAAAACGGGGTGCGGGTTCCCCGCGGGAGTGGGCTATTCGTAGCGCAGACTGACAATCGGGTCAACACCAGCAGCCCGGTAGGCGGGGTAGATTCCGAATATGAGCCCGACCAGCACGGCGACCAGGAAGGCAATCGCGACCCAGACCACAGAGACAGACGCTGGAAGTGGGGACAGGGTATTGACCAGTACGCTGATCAGCATCCCAAACGCAATCCCGATCACGCCACCCAGGCCCGACAATGTCATCGCCTCAATGAGGAACTGCCAGACAATGTTGGATCGGCGGGCACCCATTGCCTTGCGAATTCCGATCTCGCGGGTCCGCTCGGTCACGGAGACAAGCATGATGTTCATCACGCCCACTCCGCCGACCAAAAGACCGATTGAAGAGATGACCGTCATGGCGACATAGATCACGCCTGTAATACTCTTGTACTGTTCGAGCAGCGAATCCTGGGTGAAGACAGCAAAGTCCTCAGGTTTATCATACGGCACTCCGCGCCGACGCCGCATGAGTTCAGTAATCTGATCGATGGCAGCTGGTATCTGGGCCTGATCTCTCGTATGACACTGGAGCCACAGCTCCTTCTCCCACGGATGCAGTTTGGCGAACGTGCTGTATGGCGTGAGAACAAACGAGTTGAGATCCTCGCCGAGGAACGCGTCGCGTTTCGAGACCACCCCGATAACCTGGTAGCGATGGTTATTGACGAGGATGTCCTTGCCCACAGGATCCAATCCCGGGAAGAGGGCATCGGCAATGGAACTGCCGATTACGCAGACCATGCGTTTGAAGTGCACATCAATGTCGGAAATGAAGCGTCCTTCGGAGATTTCCGATTTGTTCACAGTCATGTATGCGGGCAGCACGCCGACAAGGTCGGGTCGCATGGCCTCATGTTGCTCATACCGGGCCGTGTTGCCACCTGGCTGCCGGTAATGGTTCTCCGGGGAGACGGCATCAATGAGGGAGCAATGCTCCAGGATCGCCATCGCATCTTCAAACACGATGCCCTTACGATTGCGTTCTTCCGAAGAACGTGGACCAAAGGAAATTCCGGGTTTGGTCTTCGATACGTAGATCGCATTGGACCCAAGTGACTCGATCTGCTTTGCCATGGAGTCATTCAATCCGGTAATCAGCGAGACCATGCCAATGACCGAACTGACCCCGATCAAGACGCCCAGCACTGTCAGAAATGAGCGCAGCTTGTTCGCGTGGATGGCGGCGAACGCCATCAACATTGCTTCACGCATTTCGAATCCGGTTATCCGCATGGGTTACTCGTAGCGCAACGCCTCAATGGGGTCCAGACGTGCTGCCTTCATCGCCGGATAGACTCCAAACAGGGTGCCGATTCCGCCCGAGACAGCAATTCCTGCTACGACGGACCACAGCTCAATTCCCATGGGAATACCCGACAGCCTCGAAAGCCCCCAGCCCGCAAATGTACCCAGAGCGATCCCGACAGCTCCGCCAACGACCGAGAGCGTCACCGACTCCGACATGAATTGCCAAAGAATGTTCGACTTGCGCGCTCCGATGGCCTTGCGGATACCTATTTCCCGTGTTCGCTCTGTCACAGACACGAGCATGATATTCATGATAACGATCCCACCAACGATGAGTGCGATCGATGAGATACCGATCATGACCACGAACGCTCCGCGCGAGAAGTTCTCCCAAACAGTCATGATGTCCCCGGCCGTGTACACTTCGAAGTCGTCTTCCTGGGCATACTTGAGCTTGTGACGGGCGCGCATAATGACGCGCACTTCATTCTGCGCATCGTCCATCGCATCGAATCCCGTTGCTTTGACGAAAACGTCGAGCGATCGACGGTCGCCATAGTGCTTTTGAAAGGTCGAGAGCGGGATGATTACATAGTTGTCCTTGCTCTGTCCAAGAGTCGACCCGCGCCGTTTACCGTTGCCAATGACAGTGTAGTCGCGCCCACCCAAGCGAATTGTCTTGCCAATGTGTGTGAGACCGGGAAAGAGATTGTCGATGATGTCGTAGCCGATGAATGCCACGGCCCGTCGGTGCTCATTGTCCGACTCCGTGGGATAGTGGCCGTTCTCAACTTCGAAGTCGACGATGCTCGGGAAATTGGCGCTCGAACCCATGATCCAAACGTCATCGACGGTCTTATTCCCTGCCTTGGCAGAACGGAATGTCATGGCACGCGCTCCGACCAATTCGCACGATCCGCACCCTTGCTCAATGGCGTACACGTCTTGCATTTCAATCTTGGGCCGTCGCGACCGTTCCCACCACTGCTCCTCCGACATGATGATGCCTTCGCGGTCCATCATGAATGTCGTCGCACCGAGTGTGGAAATTTCGGCCGCCACATACTGATTCATTCCCGTAATCAGGGACACAATGGCGATGATCGTCGCCACACCAATGATGACACCGACCAATGTGAGGATGGAGCGAAGCTTGTTGGCCCAGAGGGCGGACAACGCCAGGCGCGCGCTCTCGTAGAATTGAAGCATGGGGGTTGGCTCACAGGGGCAGATGGCGGTGGTGCCGGAGGCACACGTATGCCCTTACGCCGCCCTGCGCCCCATCTCTTCCTTCTCCACTTTGCCGTCACGGATATGGATGATGCGGTTGGCATACGCCGCGACATCATGCTCGTGCGTGACCAGGATGATTGTGTTGCCCGCTCCGTGAAGCCGATCGAAGAGATTCATAATTTCCAGACCGGTCTTGGAGTCGAGGTTACCGGTCGGTTCGTCGGCCAGTATCAATGATGGGTTGTTCACCAACGCGCGGGCAATGGCCACACGTTGGCGCTGACCGCCGGAGAGCTGATTCGGCCGATGGGTCATGCGATCGCCAAGATCGACCATCTCAAGCGCCCGTTTGGCCATGTCGACGCGCTGCTCCGCCGACGTCCCATTGTAGATAAGCGGCAGCTCGACATTGTGGAGTGCCGTCGCGCGTGGCAAGAGATTGAATGTCTGAAAGACAAATCCAATTTCTTTGTTTCGCACATAGGCGAGTTCGTCATCGTTCATCGACGCGACCTGCCGATCATTCAACTCGTATGTGCCACGTGTCGGCGTGTCCAGGCAGCCAATCAGGTTCTTGAGCGTGGACTTGCCCGAACCTGAAGGCCCCATGATGGCAACATATTCTCCACGGTCGACATTGACCGAGACACCGCGCAGCGCGTGCACTTCCTCATCGCCCATGACGTACGTCTTCCAGAGGTCGAGAGTCTTGATCAGAATCGGATTGGTGCTCATGGCATTCTCCTCCGGCGATTACGTCTCGCTGGTGTTCTTACTCTTGCTGTCGTCTTCGGCTTCAATCTTATCTCCGTCCTCAAGCTCGCGCAGAGTCCGAAATGGGCCAACGATGACAACGTCCTCCGGCTGAATGCCGGATACAACCTCAATATTTTGTTGGTCGGCGATTCCCGTCACGACCGTAACGAAAGTCGCACGGCCATCACGCACAACGAAGACACCTTCCAGCGGCTTCTTCTTTTCAGTCGATGTGGAGCTGTCATCCGTCTTGGCTGACTCCTCGACGTCGGCGATGGTTGTCGCCCCGGCGCTGCCCTCATCCGACGCACCGGGATTCTTGTTCTTCTTCAACAACTCCTCATCGCGTAATACGACAGCGCCGATTGGGACATTGATCACACCTGCGCGCTCGTCGGTCGTGATATCGCAGGTAGCCGTCATCCCGGGCTTGATGTTGGGCACCGTATCATCCACCAGGATCGTGACGAGAAAGTTCGTGACCTGGTCTTGTGTGCCCATTCCGGTCACTTGCGCGGTGTTGCCGATCTGGCTCACGTGTCCGGCAAACGTTGTGTCGGGAAACGCGTCGAGTTCGATCTGTACAGGTTGATTCAATTCAACATTCGCGATATCGGTTTCGTCGACTTCCACTTCAACTTCAATCACGGACAGGTCTGAAATGACCATGATAATCGACGCCTGGTAGTTGAGTGATCCCATGACAATCTCGCCAACCTCCGTGGGCAAATTGGTCACGAAACCATCAATTGGAGCGGTAATCTTCGTGTACCCGAGACTCTCGCGCGCCTGATCGACTGTGGCTTTGGCCTGCTCGAGTCGCGCCTGCGTCGATTCGAAAGACGCTTTCGATGTATTGTAGCGTGCGATGGCTGCATCATATTCCTGCTGCGATGCCAGCCCTTTGTCAAACAGCGACTTTACGCGATTGAATGTCTGCTCCGCTTCTAGGGCCGAGGCGCGCTCGTAGGCGAGGTTGGCTTTGGCGGCCTCGTAGCCGGCCTCCGACGATCGCATTTGCGCCTCGTACGTGCGCGCGTCGATCTGAACCAGCAAATCCCCTTTGGAGACCCGCTGCCCTTCAATCACATTCATCGCCACGATTTCACCGGAGACGTTTGCCGAAATCTTCACTTCGGTCCGCGGCTGCACTTTGCCCGTAGCATTCACAAGCGAGATGATGCGTCCGCTCTTGGCCTTCGCCGTTTTAACCTTTGTGACCTTCTCGGAGGAACGGGTCAGGTTGGCAACGACGAGAATAGCCGCGACAAGGATAATCCCTCCGATGATATAGAGCTTTTTTCGACTCTTCTTTACCGCCACTACCCACCGCCCAAAGTCCATCCCACGGGATGGCGTTTAGTTCGTCTGTTGTGTGCAATGCTGTCGGTCGAACTGCATTGGCACGTCTGAGAACTGCCCCGTCGTTCGACTTGTCACAAGTCTACTGTTGTCCCATGGCATTCGACAACCGCGCCACGGCGATGTAATGGTCGTAGAGTGCATTCACTCTATCGGTCTGGGCGCGCGTGAGCGACTCCTGCGCATTCAGGAGGTCTAGGATCGTGGCCGCGCCGAGGTTGTATTTCTCTTGTGCCAAGTTGTAGTCTTCCTGTGCTGATGCTTCTGTCTGCTCGGCGACATTGCGGCTCTCGCGGGCCAAGTCCACGCCCAGGTACGACTGCTTGATCGCGAGTTCGACAGCATTCCCGGTTTGTTGCTCGGTCTCGCGCGCATACTTGAGCGAAACACGGGCATTTGAGATGGCAGTCTTCTGATGAAACGAATTGAAAATGTTATAGGAAATGCCGACGCCGGTGTTCCAGGAACCGGAGCTTGATTGGTACAAGTCGCCAGCCTCTTGCGCGGCAAAGCTGCGGCTTGCCGACCAACCAAGGCGTGGGAACAGAGTGGCGCGGGCGATCCCAAGTCCATCCTTCGCGGAGCCCAGATTCGCACGAGCACTACCGAGGTCGGGTGATTCAGAGCGGGCTGTTTCGAGCGCTTCCTCATATGTCGGCGTCTGCGGACCCTCGGCCGTCACCGCCGCAACCTCGACAGGATCATCGACCGGGCGATTGAGAATTGTATTCAGCCCTGCCTGACCGGTACGAACATCATTCTGACGCCGCAACAATTCCAACTGGGCCGTACCGAGCTCCACTTTCGCTTTCAGCACTTCGGACAATGACGCCGATCCGAGCTCATACTTGCTTTCGATCGTCTTGTGGAATTGTTCGGCGCGACGGACCGCGGCCTCTTGCACCGACACCAATTCCTGTGACTTCAACAGACCGAAGTAATTTTCTTTCACCCCAAGCACGAGTCCGTTCTGCGCCCCGCGAAGATTCTCCCTGCTGCCGGTCCGGTTGTGATAGGATTGGGACACGCTGTACCAGTTGGCGCCACCATCAAACAAGGTATGATCCAAATTGAAACCGGCAGACCACCGTGACGATGAACTGGGCGAGGACACATACTCCCCGGTCAGAGGATCAAGAATTGAATCCGTCGGAAACTTCGAGTGGCTGTAATTCTGCGAGAAGGACAGTGAAGGAAGCAAATCTCCCCATGCCGTCCACACTCCCTGCCCGGCGCGATGCGCGCCTTCCCGCGCCTGCGGCACACCAAACTGTGAGGAGCCGTTGGTTTTCAGCGCAAGATCGATGCATTGCTCCAATGTCAGGACTTGGGCGGTCGCCGCGCGAGCGCCGAGCGTGATCACTATGAGCCCTGTTGCAATTACTGTTTTCACAACATTGCGTCCCATGCACTTCTCCTTCATCGGTCTCATTTATGCCCCGTGGGGCGATTCCTACATTCCTAAGTTGACGCCGATCGTAGCCAATGCTCCCTGCACTAGAACCCAAACGAACCAAGCCGTGAATACCATGGCGAATGATTTGCCCATCGATGCCTTGCCAAGAACAGACACGGCCACCGATGAGAGCCAAACCTGCCAAAGGCCGAAGAGTTCGAACGATGTCAGAACTTTTTTTACGAATGCGCCGGTCTCCTCATTTGTCAGGACACCGAGCCCGAGTGATACATCCATCGACCCCTTGGCCATTACCAATGGTACAACGACAATCGTCCCGATAATCGTCAGCATTCCGGTCCAGGCAAAGGCGTTGAGCATCGGAAGGAACTTGGTGTTTCCGCCGAGGATGATATTGGCGATGAAGAGTAATATCCCCGCAACGCAAACCATCGCGATTAATTGAAACACCGGGGTCAACAACATCCAGACAGGATTCTCAAAGTTCTCCGCCATGTTGTCGACGATTTCCTGACGCTGCTCTGCGGAAACGCCAGGATTGTTGGCAAGTTGCTTCTCAACCTGTTCGATCTGGGTGGCCTTCACGATATCCTTGATCGGGTAGTAACCCGCGAGTGCTACCGCGGCGATAATGAGCCACAGGACAATCCATTCATGTCCACTGCCGATATTTTCAAAAGTCTTGCGCGGATCAACGAATAGATTCCATAGCTTGGCGCCAAATCCAAGGCGCTCAGATGCTTGTTCTGCGGGTAGATTCGCGTCCAGTACAGGTTCTGTCTCAAACGTCATCACATCCACCTTCCCCGTCGCAGGTACTGCTGCTCGCCAACCCGCGGCCGACGCGATATGGGTTCAAAAGACGTTGAAGGCATATGAAAGTTTCAACTTTCCAAGCCAATTCCGATTCCGACTGGCCACTCCACGCCGTTGTCCCCTCAACTATCCTGCGGGCCAGAACCTGTTAATATAGCAACGCAAGGCATCTGTATGCAATACGGCCACCAGCGTCGGCGGCATCGCTGGTGGCCGAGTAATGCGGCTATGTTCGTGTGCTTAGTAGTCTGCACCCAGCGAGAAGTAAAATGAAGGACGGTCGGCGACAGTCCTGAGATTGGTTCGCCATGCTTGGTCGAATCGTAAGACAACGAACCCAAGATTGGCACGCAGGCCGTAACCAAATGACATGCGAATATCATTCAGCCGGAACCCATCAGCGGTTGTCGTGCCACGAAATTGATCGTTGTCCGTCCACGCCGACCCGATGTCGGTGAACAATGCGCCGCCGATTCGAGAAAATACCAGCGGCAACGGAAACCGCATTGCCAGATAGTCGACAAATGGGAAGCGGAACTCGGCGTTGGCCATGACGAACTTGTTACCCGAGATCGCGTAGTAGTCGTAGCCACGAAACGGTGTGATGACTTGGGAGAAGTAGAGACCGTCGACGTCGTAGACGTCCGAACGCGAGATGTCAGAGCCCACCCAATTGCTCACACCGCCTAGGTAAAATCGTTTGGGATTGTCGCCACCGGATACACCGCCGGCAAGTCGCAGTCCCAGCCCGTACCGTCCACCCAGCCGCACGTATTGACGGGCGTCGGCTGTCATCGCTTGATACGCGATTCCTTCAGACAATCCATCAGGTGCGATCTCAAAATTCACGCGGTACCGCCGTCCGCTCACAGGGCCCGTCAGCCCCCAGTTCGCATTGTCATGTACCAGCGAAACCGCACCGAGACCGACACGATCCGAACGGTCGTCATACTCACCCGTGGTGGAATTGGGATCGAAGTAGCGGCGATCGATAAAGATCATCATTCCGTCGAGTTCCACTCGCGTAAATCGCGAGAACGGACGCGATGCTATCCCCTGGAAGCCATACGTACGATCAGAAAAGAGCCGATCATCGAAGTCGATGTAATAATACTTCGAATGGAATATGCCAAACCCCCAGTCGATGCGCTTGGGACGGTAGGCGTAGAATATCTGGATGTTCGACTGGTCGATTGTATTGATCAGATCCGACGCGATATAGATCTGGTGGTCGCCCATGTAGTCGGAAACAACGAAGTACGACTGCCCACGCAAGCCAAAAAACGTGTCGTATCCCAATCCACCCGTCACAAGGTCCGGCGAGAATTTGAGCTTGTAACGATGAACCTCGAAGCTCGTGTCATGTGGAACTGCCGCCACCGACTGTCCTGTGTCGGGACGCTGAGCGACCGAAGTCGTGTCCACACCCAGTGACGTTTTCACCGAATCAGAGCTTGAAAGCGCTGTTGAATCCTGTCTCGCGACATCGCTCGAGTCTTCGGTCGCCGGCAACGGCTGTTTCCGGATCGGGCTCTCGGCTTTCTTGACATACGATGTAAACTCCAAATCTTCCTCGATCGACTTCGGTGATCGCTCCTCAAGGTCGATCTCCTTGCGCTGCACGAACGATCCGGAGTCCGCTCCCGATAGTCTGCGGACGAATGACGTCGGTGACAGCTGTCCGGTCGAATCACCATGCGGACGAATCTCGTTCATGAGGAATACATCAAAGCCGCCCTTGAAGAATGCGGTAAACGCGATGCTCTGACCATTGGGCGCCCAGGTCGGAGAGAAGCAGCCTGATAGGGCATCGGTCACCGGATACCGACGGGTGCCACCTGAGTCGATTACATACAGATTGTAGATGCCGTTGGAATTGGAAACATAGCAGACACGTTGGCCATCGGGAGAATACACCGGAGTTTTGCACTCGGAATCATCATTGGTAAGCGGACGCACCATAGCCGCATCAAGATCGGCTTCGAAGATGTTGTAGCGACCGTATTCAAACGTGCGCGGGTCTTGCGGGCCGTCGAGGAGAAGTGGTGTGGTGCGGTCGGATGGGCGATCACAGGCGAACAAAATCTTGTTCCCCGTTGGTGCAAATTCCGGGTCTTGCTCGTCGAACTTGTCATTCGTCAGACGGGTCACTGCCTCCGTAGCGAGGTCGACCCGGTAGAGATCGTTGCCGTCAAAGTGACAACCCACCAACACAACCGACTGGCCATCAGGAGAAAACGTTGGCGAACGCAACGACGAGAATCCGATCCGAATGATGCGATCCTTGCCCTTGCCATCGACGTTTGCCAACAACAACGCATCCTGCCCCGAGGATTTTGCGATGAGCGCCAGAGTTGCGCCATCCGGCGAGAAACTCATTCCGGACAGGTACGAATGCAACGACTCGAAGCGGTCCGACGACCCACCCTTCAATACGCGCTGCAGCTTCTTGCCATCGACTGAGGAGATAATCTTGACTTCGGTGTAGTCACCACGCTCGGACAGAATTGCCAATCGGTCGCCGCGCGGTGAAAAGACCGGCTTGTCATTGTAGTAGGAACCATCTTTCTCATGATCAGTAAGCTGCTTGGCGAAGTCCTTTGGTTCTTCCCGGATTGAGATTTCCGGCCAATACTCTTTGCGCAGGCGCTTTTGCCATTCTTCGTCGAACTCTTTCTCACCCATCCCGATGGTCTTGCGCAAGACATTGTCCATCGACATCTCGAATCGGCCCTTGTTCAATAGTTCAGCGATCTTAGCTTCGCCATACCGCTCAGCCAGGTAGAGAACTGCCGACTGCCCCTGCTTATAGGCCAGATACCCGCCCACGTAGGGCAACGGCACCAGATAGCCATGCACGGTGGCGTCTCGAATGACCATGTCTGCAAAAGTGTCCCAGCCATGCCGCGAGGAATACTCCGCGAATCCCTCGGCAAACCAGAGAGGAAGGTCGAAGAATGATCGACGGGAGATAATTGACCCGACACCCTCCCCGTAGATCTTGTCAAAGGTCACCGCGTGAGTCAGCTCATGATGTAAGACGTGCCTGAAGTCCTCGTACGACCCGGTAAACGGCATAACCATGCGATTTTTGAACGACTCCGTAAAGCCGCCAACCCCCTCTGGAAGTATGCCGCCAGTAACGTTGGTCTGCTGGAACTCGTTGTGGGACTGATAGATAATGGTCGGGACTTTCTTGCGAATTCGATGGTCTAATTGCGAAGAAACATCGACATAAGCCGATTCAAGGACCTCAATAGAGAACACAGCGAGGTCATACCCGCCCTCATAGAAGTAGACATCGAAGTGCGGAGATGAGATGTAATTCCATACAAAGTCGTCATACTGAACCTTGTTTTGGCCAAACCCCTGAGCTTGAGCAACTCGTGCAGTGAGCTGGAGTATCAGAACGATCAGCGCCAGGCAGATTCTCTTCATTGCACTCTCCGACATTTGATCAAGACAGGGATGCCGCACACTTCGTTAAACGGCGACTGGGGCCGTGGGAACGGTCACGCCCCCCGGCCCTACATGGAAAACTTAATGAATGAGCGGGAGTTCCGTGGCAATGCCAATCGGTTACTCATCTTTGAGGCGTTGGATGTCCGCACCCACGTTGGCCAGCTTACGTTCGAGGTGGTCATACCCTCTGTCGATATGATACACGCGACGTACCTCGGATATTCCCTCGGCTCCGAGAGCCGCCAGAACGACTCCGGCCCCGGCACGGATATCGGCAGCCATGACTGCGGTACCGTGCAGTCGCGGCACCCCTGCGATTCGTGCTTCATCCCCTGAAACCTGAATGTCGGCGCCCATACGGGCAATCTCCGGGGCATTCGAGAACCGGTTTGGAAAGACAGTATCCGATACTACTGACGCCCCGTCTGCCACTGTCAGCAGGGCCAAAATGGCGGGTTGAAGGTCGGTCGGGAATCCTGGATACGGAAAGGCAACAACGCGCGCCGGCCAGAGCTTCTTAGGTCCTTTAACGATCATTCGCGTCGTCTCGCACGTAACCTCCGAACCCATCTCGCGAAGCTTTGCCGTGACAGCGTCAAGATGGCTGGGGTCCACATCAGTCAATTCGACAGAGCCATTCGTTATGGCTGACGCCATCATAAAAGTCCCGGCCTCCAAACGATCCGGGATAGGTCGGTGTTCCACACCGGTCAACGACTTTACACCCTCGATCCGGATCGTTGTATTGCCGGCTCCCGTGATCTTGGCGCCCATCTTGTTTAGGAAGTCGGCGACATCCTCGATTTCCGGGTCGCAAGCAGCATTCACTAGGACTGTCTCGCCCGGTAAAAGTGCCGCGCCGATCATCAGGTTCTCGGTTCCCGTGTGGGTCGGACGATCGAAGACGAACATCGACGATTTCATGTTCTTTCCGTTGCCGTGTACATAGCCATGATCTTCGTCGAACTTGACGCCCAACGCTTCAAAGCCGCGTATGTGCAGATCCACAGGACGTGGCCCGAAAGCGCAACCACCTGGCAGTGAGACACGCGCCTCGCGCATTCGACCCAGAAGTGCTCCCAGATATAGGAACGAAGCCCTCATCCGGCGCATGAGATCGTAGGGTACTTCCGTGCCATGCATCCCGCTGGCGTCGATGGTCAGTGTCTGCGTCGCGGCGTTGTAATCAGCTTTGGCGCCGAGATGGTTGCAGACAGCCGTTGCGGTGTGGATGTCGACCAGATCAGGAATGTGCGTCAGGACTGTCTTGCCCTTTTCTGCGAGCAGCGCGGCGCAGATGATCGGCAGAGTGGAGTTCTTCGAGCTATCGATTCCGATGGAGCCGGAAAGCTTCTTTCCGCCCCTGATGACGAACTTATCCAATGCGCCCTCTCCCACAGCGATTCCGGTCGCTGGAACCGTCAAGAATCACCCTCCGACCCACACTGTCAAGGAGTATAGGTCCTATTCCTTCCCCGGGACGCACCATCCCGTAGTATCATTCCAATGCCCATGAACGCCACCCGTCCCATCCTCTTTTTCTCTGATGCCCATTTCGGGGCACATACACCTTCGCAGGAAGCAGAGAAAATACGACGTTTCGTGGGGTTTCTACACCATGCCCGGGAAATCGGCGCGGAGGTTTTCTTTCTTGGTGATCTTTTTGATTTCTGGTTCGAATACAAGCACTGGATCCCCAAGCATGCAGTTGAGATTACCGCGGCAATTCGCGAAACCACATCCTCCGGCTGCCCATTCCACGTCATCATCGGCAACCATGACTGTTGGGCTGACGATTTCTTCCCGAAGCACCTCGGCGTGGAATTGCACCGCGGCGATCTGACAGTCAATCGTCAGGGGCTGCGGATTTTCATTTCACACGGGGACGGCAAAGCGCCGTCTGATCGCGGGTACCGCGTATTGAAACGTGTACTCCGATCGCGGCTGTCAATCTGGCTCTATCGTCACATTCCTGCCGACTGGGCTTTCCGCTTGGCCAATTTTACTTCGGGACGCTCCCGCGACCTCACCGGCAAGCGCCCTCCAAAATTCATCGAGGAATACGACCACGTTGCCGGGGAATTGCTCCAGGCCGGCTGCGATGCTGTGGTCATGGCCCACATTCACCATGGCTGGATCAAACGCATCGGCGATGGCTGGTGGATCAACACTGGCGAGTGGTACGCAAACTTCGACTACGTGAAATTGGAGAACGGCGAATTCCTCGCTGCAAAGTGGTCTGGCACCAAACAATGAATGGCTCTGACCGAACACAGTCAGAGCCATCCACGATCTCTATCGTCATTGCGAGCCCGGCTTTTTGGGCGAAGCAACCTTTTTTGCTCTCCCCTACTCCAACGCCTCCACCACAACCGTTTCGTTCTCGCGCTCAACGACATTAACTACTGCGGTCATTCCCATCCCAAAGTGGATGCGGCAGAAGTAGTCGAAGGATCCCAGATCGTTAAAAGTCCTCGTGATGACAGTGTTGCTGACTGTCTCGTCGAACAAATCTCCGACCAATGGATCGGCAGGACCCGTGCCGGATGTGATTGTATGGGAGCCATTGATAGTCCAACGCACTTGATCCCCGGGATTGAGCGTGACCACGTCTGGGTTAAACGCCGTCCCTGATACGAACACATCCACAATACGAGCGATCGCTGCATTGACAATGACCTGTCCGGTCATGCCATCCACTTCGTGTGGGATGCAATAGTAATTGAAAGTCCCAACTGTATTGAACACACGGAGAAATTCGTCGCCCTCCGGCATATCGGCATCGAACAACTGACCCGAGACGGGATCATCCGATCCTGTCCCCGACGTCACAGTGTGGTCTCCAGACACAGAGACAAACCGTATCGTGTCCCCGACTACGATCGTAGTTGTCGGCGGATCGAACCTTGGATCATGATCGGCACCGTTGGACTTGTCGTCCCCGCAACCGCCGACAACCATTACAGCGCCAAGCATCGCACACGCAGCGATAGCGAGCGTCGAACTTCTGAGAGATACTCTGGTATAGGACATATCTGTTCCTCCTCAACGATTGAACCGTCTTCGAATCGACGGCGTTCCCCCAGATTGCCGCTGAATCGATCTCTCTGCAAGAGAAAATGCGGGATGGTCTGGAGGCAAATCTGTGTCATGAGGGTCATGCCTCCTAACCATGAGTAACCATGACTAACCATGACTAACCTCAGGGTTATGCGATCACAGTAAAGCAGGAAGAAATTTCGCCGTGAGTCACTCTCACGCCAAGCATGCTCGCGCGGCAGATGTGTTTGTTTAATCCTAACTCGCAACCTGCACCCCTCTTAGTCTACGAGTGATTCGAATATTCGAGATAAATATGCGCGTTCACCAACCATACGCGTACAACCAGTGCAATCAAAGGTGAAGCCGTAAGACCTTTCGTTGAATGCATGTGCCCCGAAGCGCTTTTATTGGCACCCAACGGAGATCTCGACTGTTTCAATGGCCGTCCGGGCCAACGGACTGGTGATGCCGTGTCATCGCCTGCAACAACAAGGACGTGAACTCATGACTGTAGAAACCAAGACGACTAAAAAGCTCGCATTGGCCGCAACTATGCTGATCTTCGGTTTGGTGGGCATGATTGGCTGCCAGACCACGCAGGAAAAAGCGGACGCGATCGCGGATAAGACACCGGCTGCGACAACTACACCGGCTGCGAAGCCAGTGCCAGGACCTGGACCAGCGGCTACCACGAGCCCATCGGCCAAATTGACCACACCGACCTCCGATTGGCCGAAAATGGTGACGATCCCAGCGGGCACATCGATGATCGTCGCCTTACAGACCCGCCTGCGCACCGATGCTAACAAAGCCGGAGATTCATTTCGAACCAATCTCATCGATGCCATTCGCGTGGACCAGATGACAGTGCTGCCCGCGGGTACAGAAGTTCGCGGTCAACTGACGTTGGTCGAAGAACCGCATCGCACCACCGGTAAGGCACAAATGACTTTGGCGTTCCAGGAATTGATCGATCCGTCGGGTGACCTTCGCTCGTTCTCGGCGGTGCCGATCGTGCTCGTCGCCGAAGGCGACAAGATCAGTGACGAGGCGAAGGTCGCGTCCGGCGCGGTCATCGGCGGTGTGATTGGTGCTCTATCAAGCAGCAAGCAGCGGACCAAAGGCGCAGCAGTTGGCGCGGCGGCCGGTGCTGTAGCGGGTGGCGCTTTGGCGTTGGCCACAAAAGGCAACCAGCTTGACCTGCCCGCAGGACAGCGTTTCGAATTCGAGTTGGATCAACCGATCACCCTGCCTGTAACACGCCTGACATCACAGCTTCAGGGCAATTCACCCACGCCGAATTATGCGGCGTTGCACCCGAAGGCTGCGGCGTATGACGACAATCGGCTAACATCGACAACTGTCGCGGATCGCGCTTCCGATGCCCTCGCTCGTGAGCAGGCAGCCGATGCCGCCGCACTTGCTCGCCGACAGACAGCAGATGCCAAAGCACTCGCCACCAAGCAGGCGGCCGATGCCGCTGCCAAGGCGGTCTGGCCGAAGATTGTGACCGTTCCGATCGGAACGACACTAATCATGGCGCTACAGACACATCTACGGACCGATTCGAATGTCACCGGTGACACATTCCGCGCAAACCTTACCGATGCAGTGCGCGTCGACAACATGACGGTATTCCCGGTTGGTACTGAAGTCCGCGGTCGGCTTTCACTGGTTGAAGAGCCGCATCGTACCGCGGGTAAGGCGCAGATGACACTGACATTCCTGGAAGTCGTTGATCCGGCTGGCTACTTGCACAGCATCGCTAGCGCGCCACTCGTTCTCGTTGGCGAAGGCGACAAGGTGAGCGATGAGGCCAAAGTGGGCGCAGGTGCGGTCATCGGCGGTATCATCGGTGCGCTATCCAGCAGCAAACAACGCGCCAAAGGCGCAGCAGTCGGCGCAGCAGCAGGCGCTGCCGCCGGTGGTGCAGTCGCTCTCGCAACCAAAGGCAAACAGATTGATCTGCCAGCCGGCCAGCGGTTTGAGGTCGAACTGAATGAAATCATGAGAGTGTCGGTCACGCAACTCAACGCGAGCCGATAGACTTACCCAGAGTTTGGCGATGTAGGAGTTTGGCGTCGCTATGAAGTGCGACACCTGACTCCGTGGACCGGGACGCGTTTTCATACCCGGGGAAAGAAGGGGCGTATCACGTGAACGATTCCAATGACGGCGCAACAGCCGACTTTGTCGAAGGGACAGTGGCATCCTTCGATATCACCAAAGGTTGGGGATTCATATCGCTCGAAGGGTCTGAGAAGGACATCTTCGTGCACCATGATGCGATCCAAGGCGAATGCGAACGAACACTTGTCGTCGGCGACCGTGTACGATTCGAGTTGGTCAAAGGGCCCAAGGGACCACGAGCGGCGTCGGTGAAGAAGTTAGAATTACATGGGGGACTTCACCCCCCGGCGGATGGCAAACATTGAACGTCTGTTGTAAAGTGGGCTATGATTGAAAGCAGCCCATGAGTGAAAATTGATCGAACGCGAAACCCTAAGGCGTTTCTCTGCTTGTTCCTTGGAAAAGGGTCACCGAGTCGCACGCATCCTCGGACAATCAGGAAATCTCTACTGGTTTCACTGGCCGTCCGGGCCAACGGGCCGTCGCGACTGCGCGATGGTTCATCTCCAGTAACAAAAGGATGTGTGTCATGTCAGAAAACAAAAACGCAACACCGGTCCTCACGACCGATGACGAGAAGAACACAACGACAGTCGAAGGCACAGTCAAGTCCTTCGACATCGGTAAGGGTTTTGGCTTCATCACGCAGGATGGCGTCACGAAGGAAGTTTTCGTGCATCAGGAAGCCATGACGGGAGAGGGCAATCGCACTCTCGCCGCTGGCGACCGCGTCTCCTTCGAAGTGACCGAAGGCCCGAAGGGCCCCCGCGCCGCATCGGTACGCAAGCTCTAAGCAACAAGACCCACGGTAATACAAACCCCCGGCGGAATGAATTCCGTCGGGGGTTTTTTAATGCTCTACTCTTCGTGGGTCAGCCGCCTCTGTAGGCTCCTGACTTCCGCGCCAATCGCGAAAGAGCCGCAGGAGCCCAAAAGGCGTGCTCCTGCGCTACGACGCTGACTTCTTTGTCAATGCGCTAGAAGCAGAGGAACGTCAATTGCGAGCGACAACGATACCCTAATTCGGCCTTTTGGTCTGTTACGGATTCGAGCGTGCCATTGAAGTTTGCACGCTGGCTACCAAACATGAGGTCGCAGCTACCTGAGTACTATATCGATCAGTGGCACATCCGGAACTCTCAGACACCCTCCTCCATATCGCCACATCCACCACCGACCCACCCGCGTTTACAATCACCTGCGCCCAGCCCTTACGGAAGGCATGGTGGTAAACTTGCGTAGTCGCCGGGCAGACGATGACCGGCGGATCATTGGGGCCGATGTGTCGTTCAGCAAGCAATTGCGCGCAAAGCTCGATCTCATACGGCAATGCATCGGGACCGACGATCACGCCACCAGATGCGGGTGCGTCATCCGCTGCCAGGACTTTCCATTCGCCATTTTCACAAATCCCCACGCGCGGTTCGATGCTGCGCCCTTCGAGGAAGTGTTCTTCGTCGTAGACGGCGGTACGGTCGGGATGGGTTTGCGGGAACCGTCCCATGAGAATGCGTCCGTAGTGCCGACGGATCGAATCGTCGAATGTCACAATCGCCGCGGCAGCACCGAGGGTGACCAGCGAGGCGCAGAGCTTGACCTTGCGGTCGACCGTGAGCCGTTCGATCGGCGCGCCGACCAACTCGAGGATTTTCCCGGCGAGCGACTTGTGCCACCCCTGCTCGATCATCGCCAAAATGATGTCCTCGACATCCGATTCAGCGGGGATGCGTCGCGTGACTTCAATGCGCGCAATCTTGGGAAGATTGGAAATCTGCGCCTTCTCCAAAACCAAGACACCGATCCCACCGAGTCCGCCAAGATGGTGCTGAGTGGCTCGACTCCGCTCAACACCAACGCACTGGCCCGGCAACAAGGCGCGCGATTCGATCAACTGCCAAGCCAGATCACCACGCCACGGAGCCAACTGAAACGGCTGATGTGCGTCGGCGGGTGGAATTTCGGCGTACACGTCAGTCGTGGGTTTCTCAATCTTCGGACCGGGCGAGATGATCAGCGGAGCAATCTCTCCAACCCCTTCTAACCCTTCGGCTCCCTCAACTCCGTTCGGGACAAGTCCGCTCAGGGTAAACTGCGCTAACCAATCGGTCTTGACCGGCGCGGCGCTCCATGTCTCGGCGGCGCGTGCGAGGATTTTCGCTGTCGATGTGTGCGGCTTGTCCCGTGGAATGCCGAGGGACTTTTCTGCCTTCTTCTGTTCTTCTTCGAGCAGGTCACCGGGCAGACGCAGCTCCAATTGCTCGAGCTTCAGCTCCGCAGGTTTTTCGAGAATGCCATACTTGCGACGCCAACTGTAGTAGGCGGCTTTGGAGAGATTTAGCTCGCGTCCACAACGGAAGTCGTCGCCGAACCGCTCCCACAAATCTCGTATCTGCTGCTCGGAAAACTTCGCCTCGCTCCACGGCGGCACTCCCTTCTTGCGCCGCCAGTAGGCGACGAGATACTCTGGGATTCCGCCCAAGGCCTCGGCGATCTTGTCGTCGGTCTTGTAGACCTCCTGCAAGTTGATCAGATCGGATTTGCGCGGAATCTTCATGTGCGGCGACAGTTAGGCCGTCGAGTGCATTCGGTCACCCGACATCTCTTAGGCGATTGCCTGTTGCGGCTATGATAGTGATTCGGAATTCGTTAAGTCAAACGA
>JBKKDE010000331.1:0-3004 GCA_046708665.1 Candidatus Zixiibacteriota bacterium
AATGAACGTTCTTCCACTCTGAGAACCGGGCGGGTTGCCCGGTTTCGTGTTTGGCGTCCGGTGTCACATTGAGAGGAGCAAGGAATGAAGATTTTCGTCGGCGGGTTATCGTATGAAGTCACCGACGCCGCCCTGAAGGAGATGTTTACCCCGTTCGGACAGGTCGATTCTGCAGCGGTCGTCAATGACCGCTACAGCGGCCAACCGCGCGGATTCGGGTTTGTCGAGATGCCGACACGCAGCGAGGCAATCGCCGCGATCAGCGCGCTCTCCGGCACCGAACACATGGGACGCACATTGGAAGTGAATGAGGCCCGTCCGCCCGAGCAACGTAGCGGCGGATTTCGTGGTGGAAGCGGGGGCGGCGCATCACGCAGCAGCGGCGGCCCCCGTGGCGGAGGACGCCCCGGTGGTCGTCCAGGCGGGGGACGTCCCGGAGGCGGCGGTGGTGGACGCGATCGTGACCGCGGCAGCGACCGTCGCGGCGGCGGTGGCGGAGGACGCGACCGCTACTAAGCTTGAGCAAGTGTGTGGGGGTCTGCCCGAGGGCTGACAGCTCGCGAATTCATTAAGTGAAACCCCCGGTAGGCACTACCTCCCGGGGGTCTTTTGTTGGCGATTGGTTTCTTAGCGACCATTACACTTTACGGACATTCGCCGCCTGCGGACCCTTCGGGCCCTCAACAACGTCGAACTGCACCGTGTCGCCTTCAGCCAAGCTACGGAATCCTTCGGACTGGATGGCCTGATGATGCACGAACACATCCTTGCCACCTTCCTGAGAGATAAAACCGTAACCCTTGGCATCGTTGAACCACTTGACGGTTCCTTGCGCCATGACACTTCCTTTGAAGCTGTGAACAAACCGGTGCCCACGTTCCGTTGGCCCCGACGGCCGTTGAAACCATTCGATCTTTCCTGCAGTGCCGTCGGAGTTACCGTGCGGTCAATCTGGGAAAAGTCAGAGGTTTCGTTCTACTAGTGCTAAATTACGGCAGATTCGGCTCCGAGTTAACTGCTTTTTTGATTTGTCAGTTCAACCGATAGTCTGACAATACGTTACAGCACACACGGTCCGTCGCCAGTCAGTTGCCAATCGCCGCCCACTCAGGGTCAACCGTTTCCGCTGGTCTTAACCCCCTTCCGGGGTGTACCATGAAGTGATTGACGTGGCGTCATACCAATAATCCCGATTGCCACCCGGTTACACCCGCAGGGGTTTGATCCCGCGGGACAGGTGTAAACCGCAAGCTCACGCTCCAGCTGTGCGATACCAACGGTGGATCGCCGTCAGAAGGGAGCAGACTTATGGTGGAAATCAGTGCGTAAGCTCCGTATCGGAATCCTCGACTTAGTCGCAAAGAATCCCAATCCCGGCCTCTGGGCGCGTGTCATGAACGCCAACTTCGCGAGCATCATGCCGCAGTGCATCGCGGTGTGGTGTGAAGAAGCAGGCCACGATGTCACCCTGATTTGCTACACCGGATTCGAGGACTTGCGGGAAGAACTGTCGAAGGATCTCGACATCCTGTTCATCAGTGCCTTCACGCAGTCCGCTCAGCTCTCCTACGCCCTCTCGAACATGTTCCAGAAGAAGGGGACAGTCACAGTTCTCGGCGGCCCGCACGCCCGCTGCTACCCCGAAGACGCGGTCCAGTATTTCGATTACGTCACGGGCTTCACCGATAAATCAGTCATCAAAGACATTTTGGATGATTGCTCGCAGCATCGCCCGGTCGGGCAATACCTCACCGTTGCTAAGCAACCGAACGCCTTACCCGGCGTCCGTGAGCGTTGGAAGTTTATCGACGAAACCTTGCAGAAGGCGCCGTTCATCAAGATCGTCCCGATGATCTCGAGTGTCGGCTGCCCGTACACATGCAGCTTCTGCATCGATGCCGCCGTTCCCTTCCAGCAGTTGGGCATGGACGTGATGAAAGACGATCTGAAATTCCTCCTCACCAAGTTCAAGCGCCCGCGTGTCGGCTGGCATGACCCGAACTTCGGCATACGTTTCGATGAGTGCATGGACGCCATCGAAGAAGTTGTCCCGGAGGATTCGATCGACTTCATCGCCGAGACCAGTCTGGCCATTCTGGGCGAGGATCACATCAAGCGCATGAAGCGCAATGGCTTCAAAGCGCTTCTCCCCGGCATCGAAACCTGGTACGAGCTCGGCGGTAAATCGAAGACCGGCGCCCACAAGGGCATGGACAAGGTCAATCGTGTCGCCGATCAGGTAAACATGATTATGCGGTATATCCCGTATGTGCAGACCAATTTCGTCTTCGGTCTCGACTCCGACGAAGGCGCTGATCCATTCGAACTGACCAAACGTTTCCTCGACAAAGCGCCCGGCGCATTCCCGGCATTCTCGCTACTTACGTCATTTGGTAAAGCGGCGCATCTGAATCTCGATTACCAGCGCGCCGGACGTGTCCTGCCGTTCCCGTTTCATTTCCTCAACAACAACCATGCGATGAATGTCCGTGTGAAGAATTATGAGTGGAAGACCTTCTACGATCACGTCATCGATCTCACATCCTACGCGTGTTCGAACTCAATGAAGTTGAAACGCCTCCGCGCCAACGGCATCTCGATCCCCGGTGCGCTCAACTTGGTGCGCGCCATGTCCACCGAAGGTGCCGGACGCATCAAGTACTACAGCAAAGTGCGTTCGCAACTGGACAGTGACATGGGATTCCGCGCCTACTTCGAGCAAGAATCCAGCAATCTCCCCGACTTCTACCTAAGCCATATGAAGCGCGACCTCAGCACGTTCTGGGAATGGCTCCCCAAAAACGCCGTTCACCACGACCCCTACGCATACCTCCACAGCGAAGCCAAGATAGGCGACGGAAAAGCCCACTCGCGCGCCCAGGACATCGCCGAGAAGGAAGCTGCGCTGGCGGCACTGGCGATTCCGGTGAATAAGGCGTAGTTCCCATCAGCGGGTTTCGAAAAACTTTAGATCGGCGCCAGCACAACTCCACTTCCAATCTTC
>JBKKDE010000332.1:0-10784 GCA_046708665.1 Candidatus Zixiibacteriota bacterium
ACCGGGACCGACTGGTGGTGGGGAAGGGGCTTCATAGTGTATTACCGTCCGGTTAGCGACTACGGCTGACCGGCTTACTCTTGACTACCTTAATCTCACTGACGCGGAGCCATCTTTCGACTACCCACCCAAACAATTGCGCCACAAAATGCGACCCGGAACCGGACATCGCACTTGAAACGTGACTGGTGGGCGGTAGATCACCGGATGTTGGCGACGAGTTCCCGGGGGTGTTCGGGTCGTCTCCTGTTCCAGGATCGGACTCAACCACGTCATCGTCCCACGGATGCCCATCGCTCGTATCTCCACCGGACGAGTCGTATTGATCTGGGCCATCAGCGAGCAGATGAGCGGTCGGCGAGACTAAAAGCGCAAGAGCCAAAAGAATGGCTAGCAACGACTTAATTCGTGCCATCCTCTGCCTCCTTCTCGAGCCGAAGCTCTTTGCTTAAATCACTATTTAAGATCGAATTCGCTGGTAAACTGGGGCGGGATGCCCCTCTCGATCACATACACAAATTCCGCCGCATCTTACCATTTGTCAAGAACTTTGTGCTATTTCCGAGCGTTTCTGCGCCGCAAAATCTGCGCCTAGCAAAGGGCAGGCCAAAAGAGCACATTCTTGATCCCTAGAGCTCGATGCCGACGTTGCCGACGTTGGGGCAGTGAAGTAGTCGAGTGCGGGTAGCCCACGGGCTAACCACTCATAACGTTTCGACTAAGGGCAAACTCACGCTCCTCTCCCGTACTCGTTGGTTGCAAATTGGGCAATTACAAAAGCTTGGAGTAGCTCCATAACAGAATTGGCCACGGTCGCTCAGACATTGGGCCGTCCCCATACTCTCGGACTCTCAATATAGAGACGTCTCAACCCTCTGCTGAGCACCCCGGTGCTGCGCATTATAAGCTACGCGACGATAACATGTTACGTCTGTGCTGATTTGATACAGTTTGCGCGTAGCCACTGGCACGCTCTTTGCCCAATTGTCTCCTCGGATACTGGTAGGTCAACTGTTCCGGGGGGAACATGCACGCGCAATCAAACTTTCAAGTCGTTACAGTTATTCGACTGCGCTCCTATCTCGTGTGCATTGCAGCAACGATTGCAGCACAGCTCTTTGCCGCATGTGGGCTCGAGAAGCCCAAAGCGCCAAATTGGACAGTCGACTTACTAGTCCCGATCGCGAACCGTCGCATTGATGGTCCGTATGTCGCCTCACATGCCGGGACCGATTACCTCACATGGAATAATGACTCGGGGCTAGTCTGGAAAATCTCCGCTGGACTAGACACAGTACTGCTCGGCGATAACGTCAAGACGATTCCGCCGACCGCAACCGGTGTCTTCCCATTTGGATCAATCGTTGTCGGCGAAAACTCCGCGTTAACGTGTCGTGTTGACCTTGCTGATCTCACTCCTCTGACAGCAGGGGCGGTACCGGAACTGACAACATCATTGAGTGTCCCGCTCCACAGCGGTGCTCAGTTCGACTCTCTCCAAGGCGCCTCAGGCGTGCTTCATCTTAATGTCGAAAACGAATTGGGTGTCACAGTCGACGAAGTCACTGTCACACTCTTCGCCTCTGGGCAGATGCCGCTGGCCACTATTGTTGTGCCGGGGACGATTCCCTCTGGCTCATCGCGGTCCGTCATCCATCCGGTATCGAATCTCGCGTGTGGCAACGACTGGACAACGACACTCGCGTTTCACACCCCCGGCGGAACTGTACTCAGCGCCGCCGACAAGTTCATCGCGGTTCAAGCGACATTCCCCGATGGCCTAACCGCTAACTACGCTCGCGCTGTCGTGGGCGCGTCAACCCGCGATCATGCCGACTCTTTGGTTCTGAGTGAGAGTCACCTCCTATCAGCGGCCACAATCGGATCGGGCCAGCTCAGCATTTCTTGGACCAATAGCACCCCTATCCCTGCTGTGATTCTCTGGGAGTCACAGGATCTCTTGCGCGATGGCCTACCGCTGTCTGGTGAGGCAACTGTCCCTGCTGGAGGTACTCACGGCATCGTCATCGATGTCGACGGAGTGAACTATGCATCGGTCGGAGCACTCTCCTCCGCCCGCGTTGAAGTCAGCGTGCAAACCGCCGGCTCCGACGGACAGTCAGTCGTGGTCAACTCAAACCAGTCCATCGGCTACACGCTGTCGTGGTCCGAGGTCACCTTCGCAGCCGCAACCGGCCACATCGCGCAAACACAGTTCTCAACGGGTACTCGTACGGCGCGGCTACAATGGGATAATGGCCTCGAAAACGCAGGACTCGATCAATGGCGTGCGTTCCTCATCGTGGGATCGTCGTTACCGCTCGAAGCACAGATCACTGGCGAAGTCACCACGAATACGGGGTTGCACCTTCCGGTGAGCGGCTCAGTCAGCGCCAGCGGCGACGGCGTAACACAAACCCGACTTGAACTGCTACACGACAACACTCCCTTATCGCCGCTTCCGTCGGAGCTGCAGTTCGCCGGCACAGTGCGGATAATCGGCGGCGGCGGTGTGGTTAGCATCAATGCCTCTGATTTCATGAGCGCCTCCGTGGAGTTCATCGCCCCGGCGCACATGTATGTCGACGATGTCGAGCTCTCAATCGAACCCTCATCTGTCGCACTGTCCGGCGACGATTTCGGCGACCGCACGAACAGGCTCATCAACGCCGTCGTGACGATCACTGTCGCGAATCGATTTCCGATGGGCGGCGAATTTACATTGCGAATGGCATCAGACTCCAGCGGGGTAGACTCACCGGATGCACTTGTCTTTGGCCCATCAACGCTGTCTCCCGCCGTGACCGACGCATCCGGTAACGCAGTATCTGTGTCGGCCACCGAACTCACATACACATTGGATAGCACCGACCTCGCGTTGTTCGAGCGCGAAGTTATTTGGTTCGCAGAATCGTTGACACTGCTCGGTCCGGGACTGGGGCAGCCAGCCCGAATTTCCCCCACCGATGTCCTGGATTGGAGTGCGCATGCGCGCATCGAGTACCGCATCGACAGCGACGTGAGGCCCTGGGAGAACTAATGAGAGCATCCATACGACACTCGATCATGATGGTGCTCGGCACCGTTCTCGCAGCGCCGGTTCACGCGCAGAGCCCGCTCTCGCTGTCAACGGCCGGCGCTTCGCTCGCTCTATCGCACGGAATCGAAGCGCTAAACGCCAATCCTGCTCACTTGGGCATGCCGCAGACGACATGGGTACAGATGCGAGTGGTCGGAGTTGGAGCGGGAGTTCACTCCAATGGACTTGGACTCGACGACTACCGCAAGTACAACGGCGCGACTTTGAATGACGATGACAAGTCCGACATTCTCTCGCAGGTACCCGATGCGGGTCTCTCCCTGTGGAGCGAAGGTTCGGCGTCGGCCCTGTCCCTACGTGCCGGAGCATGGGGCTTGGCCGCCTCGGGGCTCGGTAGCGCACGCGGCAACCTTGACCGCGAGGCAATCGACTTAATCCTTCATGGAAACGCCGACCAACCGGAATGGACGTTCGAGAACTCTGAAGGCGACGGTTTGGCGTCGTGGCAGGTAGCTCTTTCACACGGTCGTCAAATCTTTACTCTCAACGGCGGGCCGGTCTTCGCCGGACTGTCCGCTGCGTATGTCCGCGGACTCTACCTCGCCAATGCCGATCAGGTGCGTGCTGATGTAGCCACTCACACGACAGGGCTTACAGGTGACGCATCGGCCGAATGGATCACTGCCACAGGCGGTACCGGACTAGGTGTTGATGCCGGTCTCGCGTGGCAGGCACGAACCAATCTCTTGTTCAGCTTCTCCGCCGCGCATCTCTATCACACAATCAATTGGGACAGTGAAGTCGAACGGACACATTATGAACTGACGTTCAATGACGTAACCGTCGACAATTTTGAAGACTCTTTGTGGTCGTCTAAGGAGCTCACCGAGTCGCTCGAATCATTCAGTGCCGGACTCCCGGCACACTTGCGCCTTGGCGTTGGGCTGACTGCTGGCTCCACTCGCTACGCGCTTGAGTCATCGGTCTGGACCCGGGATCGGTTTGCGGCGAGTACCAAACCGCAACTCTCGGCCGCGCTTGAACACACACTTGGACAAATTGTACCACTCCGAATTGGTGCGGCTATCGGCGGCCGTAGCGAGTTCGCGATTGGCTGCGGAGCCGGGTTGCACCTCGGAGGTTTCATGTGGGACTTTGGGATCCGTATCGACCGTGCCCTGTGGATCGGCAATGGCAGCGGCTTGTCCGTGGCCACGGCCATTGACCTTGCTATATGAGAGGATGGACGATGATGACACGAGCAAAGACTTCACGCACAATATCGGGCTGCTGCCTGGCCGTGATGGCGCTGGGCGCCTCGGGGCATCTCTTCGAGGCGGCTGCGATGCCGCCATATCTCGACCATAATGGCAAACACAACGGACCTGTGATGGCGGCTGCGATTGACAAGTACAACGAGTTGCGTGCCTCATTCGCGGAGCGCGGGATCTGCACAGCGGGCGGCGGATTGGCAGCCGGCGCGCAGGTCACCGGCAATTTCAATATTCTGGCAATCTGCGCCGATCATCCGGACAAGACCTCTACTGTCGCGGCCACAGCTTTCGACAATCTTATTTTTGGAACTGGGTCAGGAACGGTCAGGCATTTCTATAATGAAATGTCGTACGGCACATTGACGATCGTGACGGTAAATCTACCGTCGTCGATGGGCTGGCAACGACTGTCGACCAATTACTCATCGTATGTGAACAACGCCTACGGTCTCGGCGCCTATCCGAACAATACCCAAAAGCTGTGCGAAGACTTGGTCGACCTTATCAACCCGTTGGTGGATTTCAGCGACTACGACAATGACGGAAACGGATACGTTGACGGTCTCGTGCTGATCCACCCCGGACGTGGGGCCGAATTTTCCGGCTCAACCGCGGACATCTGGTCCCACAAGTGGGGCATCTCCCCACGCTCGCGCGACGGCGTCTATGTCAGCGCCTACTCAATCCAGCCCGAATACTGGAACGCGCCGGGCGATATCACCATCGGCGTCTACGCGCATGAAATCGGACACTTGTTTGGTTTGCCGGACTTATATGACACCGACAACAGTTCGCGCGGCATCGGCAAGTGGTCGCTCATGTCCGGTGGATCGTGGAATGGATCCCTTGGAAGTTCCCCCGCGCATATGGATGCTTGGTGCAAGTCGCAAGTCGGCTGGGTCACCCCAATCAATGTTACAGGCAACATGGCCGGCGCAGTGATCCCGCGCGTGATGGACAATCCGACGGTCTTTCGGCTTTGGGACAACGGAGCAATCGGTAACCAGTACTTCCTCATCGAAAACCGCCAGAAAGTGGGTTACGACGCCCAGCTTCCTGGGGCGGGGCTCCTCATCTGGCACATCGATGGGTCAAAATCGAACAACACCAAGGAGTGGTATCCGGGAAATACATCCACCGGAAACTACAAAGTCGCACTCGAGCAAGCCGATGGTCTCTGGGACTTGGATAAAAATGTCGATCAGGGCGATGCGGGAGATCCGTTCCCCGGCTCGACTAACAACACGGCATTTTCAGACGTTACGACACCAAACTCGCGAGCTTACAACGGCACACAGACCTTTGTCACCCTGACAAATATTTCGGCCTCCAGTAACACCATGACCTGCGACTTCCAAGTCTCCCTGGTCTCTGATGTATTCGACGAGGAGGGCGATGTACCTGGAGGTTATTCGCTGAGCTTGTCCAATTCGCCGAACCCATTCAACGCGGCGACGAATGTCGAGTTCACGACCTCTGGCTCCGCAGATGCGACGCTGTCTGTGTTCGACGTTTTGGGTCGCAAGGTTGCCACGCTTCATCAGGGCGAACTCCCCGCTGGCCGTCAGATATTACAGTGGAATGGGGAAACCAGCGAGGGTGAATCGGTAGCGTCCGGCGTGTACTTCGCCCGTCTCGAGGGTGTCGGTGAACCGCTTGTCCGCAAAATGGTGGTTCTCCGCTAGTTTCGGCTCTGAGAACATTGAACGAATGAGCGAATGAATTGTTATGAACTTGTTGAGGAGTGACAACGATGCAGTAAGCTAAGGGGGCGGAAAGTCGGGGGAACGTTTTGCCCCCCCCAAGACCAGTACTCCGGCTGACCACCCCCAGGTACATGACACGGGGTGTCCCAAGAGGGACACCCCGTTTTCTATTCCCATCCTCGGCGGGAATCGTGACACGACACATAAGATTGCATTTGATCGAACCGCAGCAGAGAGTTAATCTCTCTGCGGAGCAATCATGAATCTGCGCGAACGCTTAGTCGAACTTCTCCCCAAACAGGCCATCCGCATTTTTGCGGGACCGTACGTGGCAGGTGACTCATTGGAGTCCGCGCTCCAACGCGCTCGTGAGCTGGCTGACCTGGGTGTGGCTTCGACCATCGATGTCCTCGGCGAGGATGTCAACAACCCGAACGACATTGAGACATATGTGGCCCTCTACATCCGGCTTGCCGAATCGATCGCGTCCGACCCGCGACTCAGTAAGCTCTCTCATGCGCTGCGACCGTCGATCAGTCTAAAGCCCTCGATGTTCGTCGTAGCTCCGCGCGATGTTGATGGTCACGTGATCAACGCGGCGGCGGTGAAGTGGCAGGAGTGCGAACAAATGATCGGACGTGTCCTGGATGTCGCAGCGAAACTGCAAATTCGCGTGACAGTCGACATGGAGGATCACCAGTGGACCGACGCGACACTTGCGATGTACAGACGCATGTTCGCGAAGTACGGCCAGTTGGTGGGAACCGTGTTACAGTCACGGCTCAACCGCACCGCAGAGGACATTGAGGGCCTGCCGGACGGTTGCCGCATCCGTCTGTGCATCGGCATTTACGCCGAGCCCGAGGAATTCGCGACCCGGGATTATGCCGAGATGAAAGCGCGCATGATCCCAATGGCGAAACGACTCTTGGAGAAGAACGCCTTTCTGGAATTCGCCACGCATGACCTCCCACTCATCAACCGATTCGTGACCGAAGTGGTTGTACCGATGCGCCTCACGCCCGATCGGTTCGAGACACAGACGCTCATGGGTGTGCCGCGCCAGAACCTGATCGCGCAATTGACGTCGGGTGAGTACTTCGGGAGTTTCAACGGATCATCGGAGCATCTTCGCAAAGGCATCGTTCATCGGCTCTATGTCCCGTTCGCCGAACACTGGGACCAAGCCATCGCCTACTCGCGACGACGTCTGCGTCATTCGCCGAATCTCTTTTGGACCGGATTCGTGAATGCGCCGCGCGTGCTGTACTACTCGATTTTCGGCAAGTAATCTCGCAGTCCATCATCCGCGCTACCTTTTCGGCACTTCTGGCACCTTCGGGATGTCCTCGATGCCCGGCTTAACCGGATGGAGAAACGAGATCACGATCGATCCACCCAAAAGCAGTGCGACCACTGCGAGTGAAACGCCGATCGGAATGTGGAAGAAGCCGGAAATCAACATCTTTACACCAATGAACAGAAGAACTGCGCCGAGACCATACTTGAGATAATGAAACTTGTCCATGATCCCTGCGAGAAGCATGTACAACGCGCGCAGTCCAAGAATTGCGAAGATGTTTGACGTATAAACTATGAATGGGTCTTGGGTGATGCCAAAGATCGCGGGAATCGAGTCAACGGCGAAGACAACGTCCGTGCTCTCAACTAGCACAAGGACGGCGAGCAAAGGCGTCGCAAACAAGCCCTTCTCGCCTTTGATGAAGAACTTCTGGCCGTGATACTCGTGCGTGATCGGGATGAGCTTGCGCAGCCATTTGAGCACGGGATTGTTCTCGGGATGCACGCCCTCATCGCTTTGAACCAACAACTTGATAGCGGTAAAGACCAGAAACGCGCCAAAGACATAGAGCAGCCAACTGAACTCCTTCAACAATGCAGCGCCCACAAGAATGAAGATGCCACGCAGGACGATTGCGCCAAGGATGCCGTAGAAGAGCACACGATGCTGATACTGTGCGGGGACTTTGAAGTAACGAAAGATGACGATGAACACGAATACATTATCGAGACTCAGGGCGAGCTCAACAAGGTAACCCGTACTAAACTCCAGTGATTTGGCACCGCCGAATTCGAGATAGACGAACACATTAAACGCAACCGCGAGGGCGACCCAGAAGCACACCCACCCAAATGCTTCCTTTGCCGCGATCGTGTGGGGTTTGCGGTGAAACCAGAGTAGATCAAAAAGCAGAAGCCCGAGAATGAGTACAATGAACCCGATCCAGAATGCCGGTCCCTCAAATCCAAACATGTGATGTCTCTCCGCAGATGTCCTGCATTACGCTTTCGCCAGAATCGGGGCCAGCTTCATTGCAATATTTTCCAGCAAGTTTTGATCGTCAGATCCAAAAGCATCGGGTTGATCCGAATCGATGTCGATCTCACCAAGGCAGCGGCCGCGATGCATGATCGGCACGACGATTTCTGATTTGGTTTCCAGTGAGCAGGCCAGATAGCGCAGATCGGCATTCACGTCGGGCACGATCACGGTCTCTTTCTGCGAGGCCGCCGCTCCGCAAATGCCCTGATTAAGCGGGATTCTGGTGTGCGGTGACGGCTTGCCACGGTACGGACCGAGGACCAGCGCATCGGGGCCGTCCATGAGATAGATCCCCACCCACGAGTAGTGCTCGACACGGTGGTGCAATAGTTCGACAACGGCATCCATCACCTTTTCGGCGTTGGGAGCAGTCTCAATAATGCGACCGACAATGCTCGCTATGTCGTTCGGCTGAGGCGTAGCTTTCTTGCTCTTGCTCATGGGCTCTTCAGCTCCGGTCGACGGCCGCTCGAACAGCGGCCACATTTTCATCCGGAGTCGTCACCGGAATTGCGCATCCGGGGCCGATAGAATACGGAAACTCGCCATTAGTATCAATAAGACCCCGTACTTTGTCGGTGATTTGTTCCGGGGTGCACTTCACCAGGTCTGTCTCATGATGGATGCCGCCAAGCACTGGCCGGCGCAGGAGCGCATGCCCTTCTTCCATGGACGGATTCCCTGGCAGCGCGACGTCCCAATTTGTCAGGTCGGCCCGGAATTGGTTGTACTCGGCCAGGTAGATATTACGGTCGCAGACATGCAAAATGTTGAACGACCCCTGACCGGCAGCACTCCAAACTTCCTGGTCATACGGTAGCGCAAACCGATGCAATTCCTCCACTGTCAACTGGTCCGCCGATGCCCACTGCGTGGTCGCGAAAAAGATCCCATCCGCCCCTGCGTTGCGGAATTCATGTACGAGCCGGACGAATGTGTCGGTCACCGCGCGCAGAGCTGAGTGAACCAACTCGGGATGTTCGCGTAACGACGTGATTAGTATGTCTTCACTGGCCACCATATCGCCAAGAAGGGAAATTGGATTGAAGACTGTCATCGTGATCCGAAACGGCCTTTTGAATTCACGACGAATCCGCGTGACAGCTTTCAGTTGAAAATCAAACTGCTGGAGTGTGACTGGAAGTGGGGCGATCTTCATCCAGTCAATCGGCCGCTGAACGGGAAACCCGATACGCTCAGCTTTGGTCGCACGGTCCGGACTGGGTCGCATGATCACGCCCCACGGCTCATACTGATACGATGCCCGCGGATTGATCTTCATGAAATCCCAATCGTACTGAGTCTGCCAGCCGACCATCATCTCGACGAACTTGTCAAGATTGTCTTCATCCTTGTAGAAGTGCCGCCAGAGCGAAATGGGCGGACGATCGACTTTGACGCCATCGGCCAACGCCGCCAGGCGGTCGGTGTGATCCATGCGACCTTTCATCTGGCCGTCATGATGCTACCAACCCTGGGCAGAACGCAAGCCATTGATCTGCCCGCAGTGCTTCTCGCCATGACGGCCGTAGATGAACACCAGGTCATCAAGGGTAATGTCGCCGCGTTCCGGATGATGCGCGACGCGCTGGAAGTCGGATTCGTCGGCATGATCAAGCATGTAGACGAGCCGTTCATGAACTCCACGAATGATGGACAGCGATGAATTCACGGGGAGTTTTGCGGCATCATCGAACTTGGCCCAATCGTCCTGATTGTATGGCTTCAATGTCGGTTTGTCTTCGGCCAAGACCAGTTTCATGCGGACAAACGCATTCATGTGTGAATCGGCAACATGATGCACAACCTGACGCGGTGTCCACTTCCCCGGACCATACGGTGTGTCAAGTTGCGAGTCATTGAGTCCACGCACGGATGCGTCGATCTGGTCGGGCAGTTGGCGCATTTTGTCGATCAGTTCCTTGCGTTGCGGAGCAGTAAGCATCGCATTCCTCGCAGTGGCTGCACAGCGCGAACCCATTTTCGCGCCATGAAAGAATCAGATACGCATATCACAGAGAAACGATTGAAGCAAGAGGCCGAAATTGCACGAAAGTTTCACGAGGGCATTCCGGGTAACATCGCCTGAAATGAGGCAGTTCAAAGAGGAGTTCTTGCCATGAAGAAATAGGTCTGGCCAGGCGGGTAATCCTGCACCTCGCCAACAACCTTGTAGCCCAATCGTTCGTAGAACGGCCTCGCCTGAAACGAAAATGTCTCCAGGTATGCGCCCTTGCAGCCGAAATCCCGCGCCTGTTGATGGGCGTTATCCATGAGCTGGGTGCCAAAATCGCGGTTTCGTGCCAACTCAGAAACCCACAAGAAGTCGATATGCACCCACTCACCCCAACAATTTGCCAGCAATCCGCCGTAGATGACATTGTCGGCGTCGCGCACGAACAAATTGATTGGCTTGGGAG
>JBKKDE010000333.1:0-6792 GCA_046708665.1 Candidatus Zixiibacteriota bacterium
CTCAATCCTCGCGACAACTCCCTCCAGCTCACCCAGCCGCTCCCCAATCGCCGCCGATCGACCATTTGTCCCGATGGCATCCACCAGCCGCCTGATCTCCTCGCCCTTGGCTTGGCGGTCCTTGAGCAGCCGCTTTCGCTCTGCCTCTAGCTTCGGGATCAACTTCTTCTGCTGACGAGACGCTTCGTCGAACACCTGCTTCACCAACTCTGGGTCTCTCGCCAGCTTTCGAATCTGCTCGACCACGAAGTCCTCGATCTCCTGCGCCAGGAGTGATTCCGTGGGGCATGCGTCGGCACCACGTCCGATTTTCTGCCGACAGGAATAATACCTGTAGAGGAGCTTCCCTTTCTTAGCATAGGTGTGCATCATCGCAGCACCGCAGTGGCCACACTTGAGCAATCCCCGCAGCAGCGCCCCATGCTTGTTCTTAGTACTTGCCCCGCCATTCTGCGAGTTGTGCTGGAGGATTTTCTGCACTTCGGAGAAGACCCGTTCATTGACGATCCCCGCCTGCTCCCCGTCGTATAGCTCCCCCTTGTGGGAGACCTTGCCGATGTAGGTGACGTTTGCGAGGATGTCGTACAGTCGGGCCTTGTTCCAAGCCACCCCGTCCTTGTGCGTCCCGTTCTTGTAGGTGATGGTCTTGGTGGTCCAACCACGCTCATTGACCACCCGGCACACATCGATGAGGGAGCGGTGCTGGATGTACAGATCGAACAACTCCCGCACCATCACCGCTTCAGACTGGTTGACCACCAGCCGCTTGTTCTCGCGATCCGCATCATAGCCAAGGCAGGGAGGCCCACCCATCCAGCGACCCCGCTTACGGGCCGCGCACATGGCGGATGATGTGCGCTCACCAATGATCTCCCGTTCAAACTGGGCAAATGAAAACAGCACGTTGAGCATGAGTCGACCGGCAGAAGTAGTGGTGGATATCTGCTGAGTCACACTGACAAGTCCGATCTTACGGGCCTCGAACACCTCGGCGATGCGAACGAAGTCCAGGAGGCTCCGGCTCAACCGATCGATCTTGTGTACCACCACGCAGTCAACGCGACCGGCATCGATATCAGCCAACAGCCGCTGCAGCGCTGGACGCTCCAGATTCCCACCACTGAATCCCCCGTCATCATACCGTTCGGGTAGGGCAATCCACCCCTGGCTCTGGACGTATGCTTCTGCCGCTTGGCGTTGGACATCGAGGGTGGTGGAGTCGTTGTCCAATCCCTCGTTCGTACTTTTGCGGGTGTAGATGCCACAGCGAACGGTGGTCGCCGGGGCGGGTGTCTCAACCCGTGATCCCCTGCGCGACTTGGCGACTGGTCCGAGAACTGGATTCAAGACTTCTTGTCCTCAGTCGGGATCAACGAAAACCAGAGATAGCCATTGACGATCTGTCCCGAGATCTGCTTCGCCACTCCCGACAGTGACCGGTAGGGCTTGCCGCCGTACTCGAATCCCTCATCGAGTACCTTGACCAAGTACTTCTTTCCATGCCACTCGCGGGTTAGGTCCGTCTGACAAAGCGTGGCCTGGCACAGGTACAGGCGGCGAAACTGCTTGGAGTCGATCAGCCGAAAGTATCCGCACTGTTGAGAGGCCATTTGAAGGAATTTTCGACAGAACGCTTGCCGCATTTCGCGAATGCTCTTGGTCAAGATGTCGAGATCGCATTTAAGCCGAAGCGGAAGAATCATGTTCATGGAGAGATCCGTGTGGTATAGAAAATTTCAGGTGTTGCCTGAAGTCAGTCGATCAAGAATCGTCATCGTCGAGTCTGAACCCGAAAGCCACCAATCCCCTGATTGAGTCCGCACGGCGGACCCGGTGGTGCATTTCTCCTGTCTTACTCCCCCACGGTGATGCAAAGGGGAATAGTGCACCCCCAAACTCTCCCGCCGGTGGTGCAGACTAAGCAGACAACTCGGAACGTGCAACGCTGTGATGAATTATAAGTTACGATCTGAATGGACAAGCACGATGTAGCAGGCGCACCACCAAACTGCAAATTCGCGATTGCGGTCATTCCGGGGGAGTATGGGGGAGGAGAGTAGCGAAATGACCTGACTTAGATGCATATCGCATAGCAAGCATTATGTGGTTGTGGTGCAATGGATTCCGATGATAGAGACTATTGATATCACTACGGAAATTACTATGTCGAACGCTCATGAACTCATGCCCGCCAAACGTGCCTTTGCATCCTCGACTTCAGGGATGCCGGGATCGGCGTTCTTCCAGATGTCGAGAAAGGTCCGGTACTGCTCTGCCGCTTGGTCCTTCCGGGCAGTCTGCTCGTACGCGAGCCCCAGCCAATAAAAACAGCGGACTCCGTCGTGGGGACGCCCGATCCTGCTGGACGTTTGGAATTTCAGGAACCGTTCGAGTTCAGTGGCTGCCTTCTCAAACTGAGACGAGTGAAGATACGCCTGCGCCAAGATGGCAACGGTGGTGGCGTCGCGATCACGCGGCGCTATCTGCTCCAGCTCTCGAATTGCCTCGTCTACTCTATTGGCGTAGAACGCCACGCTTCCTTTGGTGTAGGCCATCTCTGCTTGCCAACCAGTGGTATCTTCATTCGCCAGAGTCTTCGCCTGAAGCGATGCCACCGTGCGGTTGGCGTCGTCGATGCGGCCAGCACGTGCATAACACAAGGTCAGGACAGTCGCGGCAGATGTTAACTCGGAATCCATGCGCGCTTGCGCCTGAACTGCCTGCTCTGCGACGTCGATCGCTTCCGTTGGCCGTCCAACCGCGATGAGGAGAGTCGCTTTGCTCAGTAACTTCCCAATGTAAGCAGACTCCTCGACACCATCGCCCCGGTCTGCGGCTAGAGCCCCGTCTAATTGCGCCAGCGCCTTGCGGAATTGTCCCTGATAGGCCGTGAGTCTGGAAATGAACAGGCGAGCAGGCACTCTCTTAGCTTCAAGCGAACTCGTGGCCATAGCTCTGCAGACGCTGTCGGCCCGTATGTAGTCGCCCAGATAAGCGTACATGTAGTACAGTTTTTCGTCTGATTCAAACTCGGGATTCTTTTGCATCGCCAGCCGGTATGACTCGATTGCCTCCCGCGTGTGTCCGTTCATCGCGTACAGATCGCCGCGTGAGTCGTAGGGATTGGCCTCCTCCGGCGCCAAGGCGACGTACTTATTAATTGTTGCGATGGCCTTATCGAACTGCCCGAGCGTCTCGTAGGAGTATGCCAGACCGTTATAGCCGAGTTTGTAGGTGGGATCAAGCGCGACGACTCGTTCATTGCATATTAGTGCTTCTTCGTAGCGTCCCAACTGCCCGGAGTAGAAGGCCTTGTCAATCCATGCATCCTTCTCGTCCGGGTACCGTTCGAGGAGCAGGTCAAGTTCACGGATCATGCCGGCGCCATCGTAATTCCACAAATGGACGACACTCTTGATATACCGCTGGTCCTTCCAAGTGGCGTTTGCCGAGTATTTGTTGGCCTTAGCCACCCACTCTTTTACCGCGGCGGTTCCGACGATGGCTCGAGCGGGGAGCATGGCCAAATGGTAGTAGGCCATGGCAAAAGTCGAGTCGAGCGCAATTGCTTTCTGGAAGCTAGCCAGCGCCTCGTTTGTGTAGTACTTGCGTCGGAATTCAACTCCATCGAGGTAATGCCGGTAAGCATCGGGCGAATGTGTTGTCACATCGGCCACAGATTTCGTCTGCTCAGATTGTGCCTCCACCGGGAGGGCGAGGTTGCTCCGCAGCGACGCACCTAGCTTGTCAATTACGGCGAACACGCCGTCACTTGGCTCGCCATTGATCCGCTGAGTTGTCACAACCTGCCCCGTACCGCTTTCGGACACGTCGGCGGCCATGACGATGCGCGGTGACGTCTGATAGACCTTTCCCGTTACGATCCATTTGACGTTGGCACGCGACGCGATCGCGGTTGAAGTCTGGGGACCAATCTTTGTTCCTCCGGGCTCCCCAAGCGAATTGAGTATGTCATAGAGACGTTGGCGGCTCAGAACTCTGAGGAATCGCGACTCCGACAATCCCGCGATCAGCAGATTTGCCGCCATTTCTCCGGATTTATCTGTATCCGCTGGGTCGGCAAGATTCTCGAAGTACATTACCGCGAGTGAATTCTCCGCCGCATTCGCCTTCTGCTCCGTCGCGACGTCGAACTTGAATGGTTTGAGCACGAACACCACAAGAACAATTGCGATAATCGCTACACCTGCTATAACCGACTTGAGATACGACTTTTTGTGAGAGCGGACACTGACTCGCGACTGAACGCGTGACTGCGCCGATGGATTCGATCCCTCAAGGTCTCTGCGGATGCGTTTAAGGTCAACCAGCATCGCCGAGACGTTTGGATAGCGGGTTGATGGATCCTTCTCAAGAGCTCGGTCGATAACTTCCTGAAGCGCTGGATGAACGTTCGATTTGTACCGCGCCAAAGGCTCGGGTTGCTCGTTCAGTATGGAATAAGCGACTGCTGCATCATGCCCTCCTTTAAACGGCACATTGCGCGTGACCATCTCGTACAGGACAACCCCGAGCGAAAAAACGTCGGATCGCGCATCCACCGCACTGCCCTGCACCTGTTCGGGCGACATGTAGGCGGCTGTCCCGACGGTCGATCCTTCTTTCGTAAGTTGTCCTGCACCCTTCCACGTCGCGAGGCCAAAGTCGGCAATCTTCGCATCGCCTTTGGGATTGATGAGGATGTTCGCCGGCTTGATGTCGCGATGAATCACGCTATGTTCATGCGCTGCGGCCAGTCCATCGCAGATTTGCAGTCCCAGACGCAGAATCTGCTCCATGGCAATCTCTTCACCCGAATCGAGCATGTCTTTCAGAGTGCATCCTTCGACATACTCCATGACCAGAAAGTCGCGACCATCGATTGACTCAACAGAGTGCATCGTGAGAACATTCTTGTGATTGAGTTTTGAGACGGCACGTGCCTCACGCAACAGGCGCTCGCGCGATTCGGCATCTTTAGCGAGCGCCGCTGGAAGAAACTTGAGCGCAACCTGGCGCTCCAGAGCGGTATCCGTGGCGAGATAGACCTCCCCCATTCCGCCTTCGCCGAGCTTGGCAGAGATAGTGTAGCGTCCGATCTTGTCGCCGATCATCCAGCCCATGTACCTTATGATGTCAGTTTCGCCAAGCGTGCTTTTGCATCGTCGATCTCTGGGATACCGGGATCGGCATTCTTCCAAATGTCGAGGAATGTCTGATACTGTTTCGCCGCTTTGTCCTTCCAGCCAGATTGCTCGTAGGCGACTCCCAGCCAGTAGAAACAGCGAACGCCGTCGTATGCCGCAGTTGCACGACTGTTGTTCTGGTAAGTAAGAAATCGCTCCAATTCACAGACGGCCTTTTCGAGCTTTCCCTGTTTGAGGTAGGCCCGGACGAGATGCGCTACAAGCGCCGCCCATCGAATGTTGGCGTCAATGCGTTCGAATTCGGAAATTGCCTCGTCGAAGTGACCCTCGCCATACGCCACCAGTCCACGCTGGAACGCGATGTTTTTCTCCCAGTCGGTCGTGTCCTCACGGGCTAACAATCGTGATCGATCCGTATCGATTGCCCGTCGCGCGTCATCAAACCGACCCACTTCGCAGTAGTACATCGCCAGGCTTCCGGACGTCAGGCTGGTTGAATCCGCGCGTTTCACGCTCTCCGTCTGCAGTTCTGCCGCAGCGACCGCTTCGTCCATCCGTCCCAGAGCCCTCAGCACATAGGCTCTACCGCCAAGTTTGTTGAAGTATGCGGTCCCCTCAAATCGTTCCAAACGATCGGCGCTGATGGCCTCGTCGAATTGTGACAGTGCTTTCCGGAACTGGCCTTGGTACGCCGCCACGCGCGGAAGAGCGTTCCTCCCAATGGCCCGCGTAGCACGATCGGGACTTCCCGCCATGGCCTGGCACACACTGTCGGCGCGCACGAAGTCGCCAGAATAGAGGTACATATACCACAGTCTCATGTCGGAGCTGAATTCGGGACTCCTTTGCATCGCGAGTCGATACGAGTCTATCGCTTCCTCGGTACGGCCGTTAAATGCATACAGATCGCCGCGCGTGTCGTAGGGATTCGGCTCGTCCGGAGCCAACTCGATATAGTGATTGATTGCCCAAATTGCGCTGTCAAACTTCCCCACGTTGTTAAATGCGTAGGCCAGTCGGTTATAGGCGTTTTTGTCCGTTGGGTCCAACTCCACGATATGTCTATAGCAGTTGACCGCATCTTGAAAACGACCAGTTTGGGTGGACAACCCTCCCTTTAACTGCCATGCGTCCTTTTCGTCTGGATACCGCTCGATGATTCGCTCAAGTTCCTCGGCATAGGCAGATATGTTGTTCCGCCACTGCGCGGCTGCAGCCTTAATGTACTGCTGATCCTTCCAGCTGGAATTGACAGCGTATTTCTCTGCTTTGGCACGCCACCCAATATGTGTAGAAGCATCTGTGAAGTTTCGAACATTGGGGACCGTGGCCAACTGATAGTAGGCCATGGCGTACGTCGAGTCATAGGACAGTGCTTTCTGAAAACTCTCAATCGCTTCTTTAGAGTAGAACTTGTTCTTGTAGTCGATACCCTCGAGATAGTAACGGTAGGCATCGGAGGAATGAGTCGTGACCTCGGCCACTGATTTCGTTTCCTCAACCTTCGCCGCCGCCGGCAAGCCGATGTTGCGGCGCAGCGCGGCCCCGAGTTTGTCTATGACGGCGAACAGATCCTCTCCCGGCTCGCCGTTAATCCTCTGAGTGGTCACGATCTCGCCGTTGTCACTTTCTGACACGTCGGCAG
>JBKKDE010000334.1:0-3420 GCA_046708665.1 Candidatus Zixiibacteriota bacterium
AAGCGCCTTTGGCCATCCGTCCTTCGCCTTGGGACTGTTCATAGCTGTTGCGAGATTCTTGAACGCATCGAGACGGAAATTGGCGATGCGTCCTTTGGCCAATTCGGTGTAGCAGGCACGAATCCCCTCGGTAACTGCGTTCTTCAAATCGATCGGCTTCTTGCCGGGCGTGATCGAGAGGAGACGGTTCTTATATGATGTGATGGCGGACCGTGACGCTGCCAGATCGTTGAGCGAGATTGTGATCGTCGGCTTGGCGCGATCGCCGATCAGGGCGGTGCCCGCAGTTTCGTCGATCGCATAGATCGTGATCGTGTAATACCCGCCCTTCTTGAAGTATGCGGGTGCACCGAAATACGGCAAGCTGGCGAAATCACACCAGGCAACGACCGGACCTGACTCGAGTCCTTTCCGCAGATTGTCCATCGCGCCCTTGGCCCCGGACGACTCGGTGATTTTGGCATCCACGCCCAACCGCGCGCAGACATTCTTATAGTAGGCGACATTGTCCTGCCACAAGTGACGGCCGGCGACATACGCCCACCCCGGCAAGCCCTTGTACTGGAACATGAAATACCCGGCACCCACTCCCCCGGCAATTCCGAAGAGCAATTCTTCACCGAGCGGCTTCCCGTTACGTGGGTCCAGTATCTCCGCATTAGTTAACGCGTTGCGCAGAGCATTGGATTCGGCATTGCGTCCGCCGGAGTGGACAATCTTTGCGTTCAATTTTGGCATAGACAATTCTCCTCGATCATCTGACGGAGATCACGCAATATTGGTTTCGTAAAAACGTATCACCAGAATCATACCGGAGGCCCAATAACTACTCATAAATTCTCACCCGAACGCCGGAAAACTATCGCCGAAGGCATGGCACATATCCCCGGTGCCCAGGGGCGACGATTCGCGCAAGTATTCGAGCACGGAAGTCTAACGGTCGAAGTCTATGCCCCTCGTGGACATGATCCGCAGAAACCGCATACGCGCGACGAGGCCTACATTGTAGTTCAGGGCAGTGGCAACTTCATCAATGGCGACCGCAAAATGGAATTCGGCCCCGGCGACTTCCTATTCGCCGCCGCGGGCGAGGTTCACTGTTTCGAGGACTTTACCGACGATCTGCTTGTATGGGTGATATTCTACGGACCGGAAGGCGGGGAGAAAATGCCTTCGTAAGTCAGGTACACTCCGCCCCCTGAAACTTCACTGCACAAGATGATCGTGGCGCAGGACACCTGACACTCTCGTCGCGACCGTGGTGTCAGGTGCCCCGCGCTCACCCTGCATTGTAATTTCCATGCAACTCGTGCGCGGTGTACTTGACCTACGCTGGCATCAAGCCATCACGCATGCGCCAATGTGCGTTTGCCGTCGCAGACGATGGTCTCCTCACGCCCCGGTCCGGTCGAGACTATTAGCAATTCAACCCCAAGTGTGTCGCAGATGAAACGCAAATACGATTTCGCGTTTGCGGGGAGTTCGTCATAATCGGTGAAACCAACAGTTGGCGATGCCCACCCCGGCAGTGTCTTGTAGATCGGCTTGACCGAATCCAGGCGCGTGATATCGATTGGCACATCGTCGATTACTGTGCCGCCGTCATCATAGCCCACACACACCGGGATCTTTTCGAAAGCGTCGAGAACGTCGAGCTTGGTTACGGCGATGTGCGTGATCCCCGAAACGCGGACTGCATACTTGAGTGACACAAGATCGAGCCAGCCGCAACGTCGCGAGCGCCCTGTGGTTGTGCCGAATTCGTGACCACTCTTCTGCAATCTCTGACCATCTTCATCAAACAGTTCGGTCGGGAATGGTCCGAGCCCGACGCGTGTCGTGTAGGCCTTCACAACTCCGATGACCTGACCCAGCGCCGTGGGTGCAACCCCCAACCCTGTCATCGCGCCGCCGGTAATCGTACTCGACGATGTCACGAACGGATACGTGCCGAAGTCCACATCGAGCAACGCGCCCTGAGCGCCTTCATAAAGAATTGAATGTCCCTGACGTGCCGCGGTTTGCAGATACCGCGATGGATCAACCAGCATCGGCACGATCCGGTCACGGTACGACATGATTTCATCGAATGTCTGCGCTGCTGTACATTTCTGATCGGAGAGTCTTCCCTTGGTGATCCCGTCCCAAAACGCTATCGCGCGGTCGATGCCCGCCTTTAGCCGTTCAGGATGCACAACATCGGCGGCACGCACGCCGCGTCGGGCAATCTTGTCGGCATACGATGGTCCGATACCGCGCATCGTTGTGCCGACTTTGCCTTCGACCAATTCCTCGGTGAATGCTTCGATGATGCGATGGTGCGGAAGCACCAAGTGCGCGCCGGCGGCAATGGACAAGCGCCCGTTGACATCGATGTTCTCATTGATCAGCGAATCGAGTTCGCCGAACAGCGACTTCAGATCGATCACGACGCCGTTGCCAAGAAGGCAACGTGTGTGTGGCATGAGAATGCCGGTCGGAACCAAGTGCAGCGCGAATGTCTTACCGTCTATTTTGACTGTGTGGCCCGCATTGGCGCCACCGGAGTAGCGTACGACCAGGTCGGAGGTTGCGGCGAGAAGATCAACAATCTTCCCTTTGCCTTCATCACCCCACTGCGCGCCAACCACTACACGATTCGCCATCTGGGTATCTATCCTCTCGGTATTGTGGCACAGTCTCTGTTGTGGTGCGGGCCCCCGGCCTGCGTTCTTTTATCGTTCCTGCTCGCAGGCGGGACGCCTGCACCACAACACGATTGAAAACTACTCCACATTCGTAATTGTGGTGACGGCCTCCGGCCTGCGCTCTTTCACGTCACTACGCAGGCGGGACGCCTGCACCACAATCGCATCACAATCAGAATCAAATTGAAATCTACGCGGCCCGTTTGTGGCCGCTGCGCACATCATCTATCCACTGCCAGATTTTGTCGACGCCCGTGCCCTCCTGTGCTGACGACAGTATCGGCTTATGCACTTTCAGTTCATCCAAAGTCCAACGCTTAATCGACTGCGCTTGCTCATTCTTGCTCAATTTGTCGCATTTGGTAAGCACCACGAGATAGGGCCTTCCCCATTCACCCAACCAGGCAATCCAATCCATATCGACATCAGTCGGCTCGCGTCGAGAATCGAAGAGCGCAATAACTCCCGAGGGACGGTCGTTCAACGCGAGGTAGGCGTCAATCAGTTTCCCCCACTCATCACGCATCGATTGTGACACTTTCGCAAAACCATAGCCCGGCAGATCAACCAAGTGAAACGGTCCGCGCTTCTCCGGTGTCACATGAAAGAAGTTCAGGCAACGGGTCTTACCCGGAGTCTGCGATGTCTTCGCCAAACTCCGCTTGTTGAGAATCTTGTTCAACAACGACGACTTGCCGACATTCGACTTCCCTGCCACAGCAATCTCGGGTAT
>JBKKDE010000335.1:0-4330 GCA_046708665.1 Candidatus Zixiibacteriota bacterium
CGCATCGACTCGGCTTTCTTGGCTCCGAAACGGTCCTTCATAATTCTGGCCCACATGCGCCGCGCGCAGCGGAACTTGGCGACTTCTTCAAATAGATTGTTGTGAGCGTTTAGGAAGAATGAAAGACGCGGGGCGAAGTCATCGATCTGCAAGCCCGCCGCTTTTGCATTTTCAACGTAAGCGATCGCATTGGAGAGTGCAAAGGCGATTTCCTGGGATGCGGTCGAACCCGCCTCGCGGATGTGATAGCCGGAGATCGAAATTGGATTCCACTTGGGAAGGGTCTCGTGGCAATAGCGGATCGTGTCAGCGATCAGTCGCATTGATGGCTTGGGCGGATAGATGTATGTGCCGCGCGCGATATATTCCTTCAAGATGTCGTTTTGAATTGTGCCGGAGAGTTGCTCGAGTGCGACTCCGCGTTTTCGGGCCACGGCAACGACCAACGCGAGGAGTATCGCCGCGGTTGCGTTGATCGTCATCGAGATCGAAACGCTTTCAAGCGGTATTTCCTCAAGCAGCACTTCCATGTCCCAAATGCCGTCAATGGCAACACCGGTGCGTCCGACCTCGCCTTTGGCGAGAAGGTGATCGGAGTCGTACCCCATCTGCGTAGGCAGATCGAAGGCGACGGAGAGACCGGTCTGTCCTTGCGCGAGAAGGTGCCTGTATCGGGTATTCGATTCGCGTGCAGTGCCGAAGCCCGCATACTGCCGCATGGTCCAGAGACGGCGCGTGTACATGCCATCGTACACGCCGCGTGTGAATGGATACTGACCAGGCGCACCAAGTTGCTGTTGGGAATCGAATCCCTGAGGCAACCGGTCATAAACCGGCTCGACCGGGATACCGGACGACGTCAATGGTTTCGGCTTGGGAGTGTCGGCCATGGTCGTGGATTACTTCTGATAGGCCTTCCAGGCGGCGAAGTAAGTCTCGACGTTATCGACGAAGCCACCATGACGTGGTTGCCAGCCCAGCATGCGAACGGCTTTGCGTGAATCGACATGTTGGTCGAGAGCGAGGCATTCCGCGAAGAGGCCGAATGTTTGGTTTGCTGTCGATATTGGCATCGGTTCGATCGGACCGTGGTAGCCAGCGGCACGTGCGGCGGCGGTCGCCATATCCATGACGGTGAAGCGTGAGCGGTCGGTAAAATTGAAGATCTCCGATGATCGCCCGCTTTCGGCGGCCTTGAGGTAACCGTGGGCCAGATCATCGACATGAACCATCGTCCACCGGTGCTGTCCATCGCCGACAACCAATGGAGAGCGCCCTTGCGAAGGTCCATCGAACCAGAGTCCGGTGAGCCCACCCTGCCGTCCGAACACGGTACCCGGGCGAATAACGATCCCGCGGACATTGGGAGCATTGAGCACGAGGTCCTCGTGGCTGGGGCGCCACGGTTTCAATTTGACGGGATTGAGGTGCGAGGTTTCATCGACCGCAACATTGCCTGTGCTGCCATATACCCACACTCCACTTGTGTAGATAAGGGTCTTCGGCTGCGGCGCTTTCTTGCCGAAGCTGATAAGCGACTCGATAGCCGCGCGGTCAACAGATTCAGGATTGGTCTTGTCATCCGCGCAATGCACCAGGAGTGTGCATCGCTCAGCGGCGGCTGTATATGACGACGGAGCATCGACTGAACCGATGACGGGATGAATCTCGTGGCGTGTGAGTTTGACTGCTTTCTCAGGTGACCGAATCAGCCCCCACACTTCGTGGCCAGCGCGTCGCAATGCCAAAGCGACGTTCATTCCGATATACCCTGTGGCCCCGGTTACGAATGCGCGCATGGATTCCTTTCAGAAGAGTGGTGCGCGCAAAGAACGCACGCACACTACTCGATTACTGCCAGTTCCTTGCCACCCACGACCGCTTGCCCCGGAGTGACAGAGATGGAAGATACGCGCCCGGAGCGCGGCGCCTTCACATCATTTTCCATTTTCATGGCTTCCAAAACGAGCAATCGATCGCCCTTCTGCACTTGTGCTCCGGGCTCGACCATGAGCTTGACGACCAGCCCCGGCATCGGGGCCTTCACGACAGTGCGTCCGGCGGGACGATCAGAAGCCCCGGCCCGGCGTTTCAGATCGGCGAGACGTTCGTCATACACTGAACTATGAAACCGTTTGCCAATATAGGTCAGTGCAAGCTGCCCTTCTTCCTCTTCGACGCGGAAATCGTAGGACCGACCATCGATGATCAGATGCAAATTGTGACCGGTGCCGCCGATCCACGCGTGCGAGATGTCAACGGCGCGTCCATCGATGACTGCACCGCGACCGTCCTTGGGGAATTCGACCTTAATCCGATCGTTCCCGATTTCTGCTATGTATCCCTTCATCCAATCTCCATTCACGCTCAATCAGTGGGTGAGCGGCCAGCGTTGAGTGGATTCGACGCGTCCCTGACGCTGCCAATTTGATACACCGCCATTGCCGTTGGACGCGACCGGGGCGTGATGCTCAGCGCGATTCCTTGTGTAAAGTACGGCAGCCAGGGCGACCGCGCGCTTCAATCCGTCGTCCTCGCTTGAAATGCTCTTGAACTCCCCCATGTAGCGCGGGATGAAGTCTGTTGTCGTGTTGCCCTTACGAAATTCGGGATGCTCGAGGATACGTCGATGGAACTCGATGGTCGTGACTACGCCGACAATTTGGTACTCTTCAAGTGCGGCCGCGGCGCGGGCCATGGCTTCCTCACGATCACGGCCCCAGACGGCGAGCTTGGCGATCATCGGATCGTAGAATATCGGCACTTCGTAGCCCCAATAGACTCCGGAATCGACTCGGACGCCCGGGCCCTGCGGCTGACGATAGACGACGAGCTTACCGGGAGTCGGCAGGAAGTTGTTTTCTGGATCTTCGGCATAGATTCGGAATTCTATCGCATGGCCGAATGGTCTATCCGGCACGGGCGGCGGAGTCCATTTTGCGCCCGAAGCGATCTTCAATTGTTCGATTACTAAGTCAACTCCAGTAACCATTTCCGTGACGGGATGCTCAACCTGCAATCGCGTGTTCATCTCGAGGAAATAGAATTTGCGGTCCTGATCGACGAGGAACTCGACTGTGCCGGTACTGACATATCCGCACGCCTCTGCCGCAGCGACAGCGGCCTTGCACATGCGTTCTCGAAGATCGTCAGTCATATGCGGGGAGGGCGACTCTTCGATGACCTTTTGATGGCGCCGTTGAATCGAACATTCTCGTTCGAATAGCGAGATCGCGCGTCCGTATGGGCCGCCCAACACTTGGATCTCGATGTGGTGTGGTCGCTGGACATATTTTTCCCAAAACATGCGGCCATCGCCGAACGCGCGAAGCGCTTCGCGGCTGGCGGCTTCGTAGGATGACATCCAGTCCTCGGCCTTATCGACTGTGCGCATCCCCTTGCCGCCACCGCCTGCTACCGCTTTGAGGAGAATTGGGAATCCAACCTGCTGGGCGATTTTGAGCGCCGTTGCCGGATCATCGATCGGACCATCTGAGCCTGGGACGACCGGCACCCCTGAATTCTTCATCAGCCGACGGGCGGCGACTTTGTCGCCCATGAGCGATATTGCCGACGCCGGCGGGCCGATCCAGATCAATCCCTCATCGACGACGCGTTGAGCGAATGCGGCGTTTTCGGAAAGGAAACCATAGCCGGGATGAATGGCATCAGCGCCAGCTTGTTTTGCTGTGGCGATTATCTTGTCGACATTCAGATAGCTCTCGCTGGGCGCGGAAGCGCCCAAGTGGTAGGCGTGATCGGCCATGCGCACGTGCAGTGCGACACGGTCGGCATCGGAGTAGACCGCGACAGATTCGATGCCGAACCGGCGGCAGGCGCGGATGATGCGGACTGCGATTTCCCCACGGTTGGCAATTAGGACACGACGCATGGTGATTCTCCGGGTTGCATCGATAATACGAGAGAAACGAGGGGATTCTCAAGGGCGATGTCTATGAATTGACATCCCGCAAACATCATGGGGCGCAGCATGCTGCGCCACAGGCGGAAACAGAAATGAATCAAATCAGAGGGGAATATTCCCGTGCTTCTTCGGAGGATTTGTGTCGCGCTTGGTCTCCAAAATGTCGAGAGCGCGTATCAATCGGGTGCGGGTCTCATGGGGTTCGATGACATCGTCGATGTAGCCGTACTGCGCCGCAATGTAGGGATTGGCAAACTTCACGCGGTACTCCTCGGCCAGACGTTCCGTTTCCGCTGCCGGGTCCTTTGAGTTGGAAATCTGATTCTTGAAGATAATCTCAGCGGCACCCTTGGGGCCCATCACAGCGATCTCGGCCGTTGGCCAGGCGATATTGTAGTCGCCGCG
>JBKKDE010000336.1:0-3297 GCA_046708665.1 Candidatus Zixiibacteriota bacterium
GATGGTCATGAGTTATCCTAAAGTAATTACCTTTGGGTAAATGATACAGCGGCGACGGGATCAGTGGAAGTTTTTTCTTGTTATTTCTTGTAAGTTATTGCGGGCGAACTATTAGAGTGAGATTTTATCGACGAGTAGCCGCTATTCTTCCGCCGAATTCGGTAACTTCGGTTTCTGTTTTGAGGCGAGGTAGTTCTCAGTGCTCACTATTCTACGTCCAGATTTCTTCTCGAGCTGGCGTCTCGCATTACCGGCAACAGTCCCGCCTTCACGGCCGCGGTCTTGGTCTGGGTGAATCCCCGTGCATCACGATTTCGTGTGATCTCGGTCGTGGCCGCCTCGCCGAGCATGGTGAAAATCAACTCCAGATCGTTCATGTGATCGCGCAAATTCTCACGCTTCAGCCCCTTGAGTTGCTTGTATTCAGTCGGGGTCACATCAAAAATGGCCTTGGAGATTTCTGCGGTGAGAATTGCGAATTCTTTCTGCTGGCTGACCCCACGCTTCCGCCACTCGTCGGTCAACTCGTCGCGAATCGCGATGGAACGCACTCGTTTTTCGATCCAATCGTCGGGATACCCCTTCGCCTTGTAGACTTCACGCATCCGTTGCTGCGCCAACTCGGGGTTCTCGATCTCCTGGATTCGTTCGTGACCGACCTTCGCCAGCCAACGCTTGAACGGCTCAGCTTTCGGACTTGGGATTGATTGAATAATCCGAAATGCCGCTTCGGTATGGACTGCCTCCGACGAGTAAGTCTTTCCGTCAGCTCCGGTTATGGGCACCTTTCTACAGAATGTAGAAAGGTCGATTTCAGACGCCTGTTTCTCCCTGCGCTTCATCGCATCCCAGTACTTTGCCGGCGCAGCGCTATCCGTCAGGACTTCAACTATATCGACGACGGAGAAGTACCACTCCCCATCGACCCAAGCGCGGCGGATTTTCTTGCCCCCGAACACGACTAGGTGTCTATCAGACTCAGATGTGGGAACTGGCTCATTCACGTCAGACCTCCGGGGCGTAATTCGAAATTTGCGTGGTTCACGTCCCAAAGAACACGCCGTAGAATACCCCAAATCCATGGCATCATGGTATCACTTTAGGTAATCAGAGCGACGGGATCCCGACCTTGATGAGATAGTCATATGTCCTGTCGTAGTACGCGTGTGGTCTCGTGTGATCATTGGAATCACCTTGAGGCACGAATAGTACCATTCCCTGTCGAGCCCTGGTCAAGAGGACACGGTGTGCATTCAGGAGATATCGACGATTGTCTTCGTTCTGAACTTTGGTCCACTTGTCTCCGCGAAAATCGTAGTAACTCCAACACTTCTCTGTCATTCGGAGATCAGCATCCCAATTTACACACACCCAATCGAGCTCCAGACCTTGAACTTGAAATTCCGTTGCCGCGTCCTCGAGAAAGTAGCTAGACCTTGTGTCGTCCCTGCCGTTCAGAAACCAGTGAATCGGGTTGACATCAACGCGAATATCGACTGCATGTGGCTTCAGCCGCTGCGCCTTTGATGACGCTACCATGCCAACTCGCTCGGTTCCCCGAGCCTTTGTCCTAACCCAGTCCTTTGCTTGTCCTAAGTCTCGCGTGACGACTATCGGATATTGTCGGGAGAGCCTAGAAAAGTGTTCTTGAGCGGCTTGGAGCTCGCAGTCGAGCACTGCTTTGACGAATGATGAGACATTCTCCGCGCGAAAGGACCGCATCGACACCGCCAGATGGAGTGATTCCTCAAAATGGGAGTTCGGCCGTCTGCGAACGGCGGCCAGTGCGTCACCAGCACCATATTCGCTGTCGATGAGTTTGTCCGAAATGTACATGTGCCATTCCGGGAATCTCGAGTTGATGGCTTCGATCCACGCGTCAATCCCCGCCTCGCCCGTGTTGATGTCCTGGCCGCCACCGACTAGACACACAACGACAGCCCAGTCGCTGTGTCGATCCATATAGGAAATCAAGAATTCTGGTTCAGATTCTGCAAATCCGGGTTGATTCTTCTTTCGACGCATGAAGTTGGCTGTTTGTCGTAGGTTCCACGCTCGTTGCGCTTCGTCAAAAATCACCACATGGTCGATCGGAGGATCCGTGTGACGAAGGGCCTCATCGCGGAAGTGGTGCACATTCTGAATGAATGCCTTGACGCCTCCCTTAACGTGCTTCTTCAGCGCTTTTTCGCCCTCACTCTTACGTCTAGCAATCTCATCTCGTGTGAGCGCCTCTTGTAGTACCGCCACAAGCGGCCCGTTTCCGGATAGGTAGACTGCATGAGTCGGCTGATTCTTTTCCCGTCGCTGTGTGGCCACGTTTAGTCCGACGAGGGTCTTGCCTGCTCCGGGAACACCAGTTACGAAGCAAATCACTTTTTGATTATTCGCCCGTGCGTCGTCGATCAATTCCTCGATTCGCCGTGAGGTCACTGCCAAGTTCTGGGCGCCGGCATCGTGTCGTGCGATGGCTTCGACTGAGTGCTGGGCGTAAAGCGCCCGTGCCGCCTCGACAATCGTGGGCGTGGGACTATACCGCGAACCTGCCCACTGGTGAGCTTCGAGGTCCGTGCCAACAATTGAGCGTAACGCAAGATCAACGACTTCTCGGAACCCAGTTAGGTGTACAGGTATCGGCCGATAGACGTTGTCGGCATCGCGCTGTAACTCGGTTTTGGGAGACTTGCTCGCACCAGTGGCGATCAGGACGGGTACAATCGAGACAGAGTGGCTAGCCTCGTGAAAATTCTTCAGATCCAGCGCATAGTCCCAGACTTGCTCGAACGATGACCGATCGAACGCGTCTTCTCCGACTTTGAATTCGACTACGAAGACAACTGGTCCCAAGACGAGAACTACGTCAATTCGCTTGCCCATTCGCGGGATGCTGAACTCGAAGAACACCGACCCGGAAAGGCCTTGAAGGGCTGTCTGCAGAAAGCGTATCTGCTCCAGCCAAGCGCTTGTGTGGGTCTGAAGTACTGCGAATTCGCTGTGTTTTGTCAGCTTCCCAAGGATCGCATCGCACTTCGTTTGTAGAAATTCGTCGATCGAAGCGCCGTACCAGGCTCGTGAAAGCACTCCGGAAGCGGGATTGCAATTCTTGGGTTGCTCCATATCAGGACCGATCAAGTTTTGTTTGGTCCGAACACCCTACCTCTTCAACCCGAGGTACAGAAACACCCACGGCCGCAGCATTGACCACCAGCCGGAGAAGGCGGGGATTTTGGAGTAGTTCTTCTTTGATGCCGGGTAGGTCATGGCGACCGGGGCTTCGGTGACACGGTAGCCGAGCTG
>JBKKDE010000337.1:0-6086 GCA_046708665.1 Candidatus Zixiibacteriota bacterium
CCGGTTGAGCCGCCGGTGACAAGGACTACTGTCGCGTCCTCGGGCAGATTCCACGCCCTTCGTGCCTCGGACTTGGTCAGAGTTGCGAGACGCGGATCAATTGGATTTCCCGAAAGGCCGATCTTGCGTGCCTTGGGGATCAGCGAGCGCGACTCTTCGAAGGCGATGAAGACTGTGTCGGCACTGCCGGAGAGCCAGCGTGTGGCCAGACCCGGTTGACGATTCTGTTCCTGCAAGATGTATGGCACTTTTGCATTCGCGCAGGCGCGGATGGGAAAATACGAGGCATAGCCGCCACAGCCGACGGCGACGTCGGGCTTGAACTCGCGCACCAAGTCGGCGGCGATACTGCGGGCGCGCCAATTGTGATACAGCGCCGGGACATTGCGCCAAATCTTACGGCGCGAGAAACCGCGCGCCGGGAGACCGACGTAGCGCTGGTGACGTTGCGTGATCACGCGTTCTTCAAATCCTTTGTCCGATCCAACAAACACGAATTCGGTGTCCTTGCGTTTACGTACGATGGCCTCCGAGATGCGGATGGCCGGTATCAAGTGCCCGCCGGTTCCGCCGGCGGCGAGGAGGATGCGCATCCTAATTCGCCGCCATAAACAAAGGTTGCTTCGTCGCCCCAAAGAGCGGGGCTCCTTGCAATGACGGTTCATAATTCGTGATCGATTCCACTTCGTTATCCTTGTGACAATCGGAAACGTGAGACGTTTAGAACCATGCCCCAGCCCGCTGCGGTGCAGAGCAACGATGAGCCGCCGTAACTCACAAGTGGTAACGGCAAGCCCGTGACGGGCGACAGCCCCATCGCCACCGACGCATTCAACGCGGCATTCACGAACAGTGAGGCGCCAATACCGATACACAGGAGATAGCCGAATCGGTCGGGCGCGCGCATGGCCGCACGCCAACCGCGATACACCAAGAGCCCGAAGGCCATCCAGACGCATGTCACTCCCGCAAATCCGAGTTCCTCTCCAATGGATGAGAGGATGAAGTCGGTGTGCGGCTCAGGGAGATACGACATCTTGGCTCTCCCCTGCCCTAGGCCCTGGCCAAGCGCTCCACCCGAGCCAAAGGCGATCTTGGATTGGCGAACCTGGTACATGCCCTCTGTGACTGAGAGCCCGGCCTGCCATTCATCGACACGGCCACGCTTGTAGTCGAGACCATACACTACGAAGCACGCAGCCATGACACAGGCACCGACCCCGAGGAGAATCGGACGCCAGCGGGCTCCGGCGGCGATTAAGAGCAATCCGGTCGTACCCCAAAGTGTCAACGCGGCGGAGAATTCCGGCAGCGAGATTAGTATGACCGAACCAATGAGGAGTATGACGACAAGGACTATCCAACTCTTCACTGATTCTATCAATTCACCGCGCTTGGCAAGGAAGGCGGCGGCGTAGACCACGAACGACAGCCGGAACACTTCAGCGGGCTGCAACCGGAATGGACCAAGATCAATCCAGCGGTGCACGTCTTTGATTGGCGGCATGAGTCGCGCTGTAATCAGCAACCCAACAGCGACGATGAGCATCAGTGGCGCCCACGCACGGAGTTTCCGGTGGTCGATGCGTGAGACAACGATCAGGATCGCTGTCGCCAATCCCCACCAGATTAGCTGTCTCGACCAGAAAAACCCCGGCGATCCAAATTTTCGATCAGCGAGCATCACCGACGACGACAATACCATAACACTGCCGAGGGCCATGAGAAACATGGCCGAAAACCAGATCCAACGGTCGGCGGGCGGAACTTTGGATGTCCCTCGCGTCAGCCCGGCGCGCGCGGGATTGAAGAGGTCGAGAATGTCGTGCGCGATAGCGCTGGGATTGTTCACGACTTTGCCTCGTTGGCTTTTGCATGTTCACGGACGAGCTGCTTGAAGACCTGACCCCGATGTTCGTAGTTGTCGAATTGATCGAATGATGCACAGCCCGGAGACAGCAGCACGGTGTCACCCGGTTGGGCGAGGTCGGCGGCGATGGCGAATGCGTCGGCGAACTTAGCAGCGGTGCGATACGGTAGGCGTGAGCCAAGCTCGACTTCGAGTTTCGGAGCCGCCTTGCCTGTGAATACCATTGCACGGGCGCGTTGCTTGAGTTCATCGCTCAACAGTGAGAAGTCCGTCCCCTTGTCGAGGCCGCCCATCAGGACGATTAGCGGACGGTCGAACGACACGATGGCTTTGGCCACACTGTCGGGATTGGTCGCTTTCGAGTCATTCACAAAGCGAACGCCATTGACTTCCGCGACAAATTCCAGCCGATGTTCACAGCCGGGAAACGCTGTAAGCCCCGGCTCGATCTCCTCGGGGGTCAGTCCATCGGCCAACGCCATCGCGACTGCGGCAGCGGCGTTCATCTGATTGTGCAAGCCGGGTGGAATCAATCTGTCGGAACCGGGAACGAGACCTTCGGTGCGGCCATCGTTGTATATCAACTGCTTGCCCGTGACCCAGACACCGGGGCGTTTTTGCTGTGTCGACGATATCCACCAACGGGTACCCATTCCCGTTTTCTTGCGGGATTCTTCAGCGACTTAGATGGGGTCATCGGCATTGAGAACTGCGACGTCGTTGTCGCGCTGATTCTCGAAAATGCGAAACTTCATGCGCGTGTATTCGGCGAAAGATCCGTGACGATCGAGATGATCGGGCGTGATGTTTGTCACGACTGCAACATGCGGTCGAAAAGTCGCGATGTATTCCAGTTGGAACGACGATACCTCAAGGATCGCGCGCGATTGGGACGTGAGTGTAGGAGCGAAGTCGGCATAGGCGTTGCCGATGTTCCCACCGACTGTGGCGAGACGCCCGGCATGCTTGTAGATCGCGCCCAGCCATGCCGTGGTCGTGGTCTTGCCATTGGCTCCGGTGATTGCGAGAATGGGCGCGGTCGACAGCCAGAATGCGGCTTCGATCTCGGAGAATACGGGTATGCCGCGATGGCGAGCAGTCGCGAGGACGATGTTGTCGTTGGCAACACCCGGACTGGTGACAACAAAGTCGGCGCCATCGAGACATTTGGGATCGTGCGCGCCGGTCTCGTAGCGCACCTTATGCTTGTCCAACTCGGCGATTGCACCAGTCAACTTCGCAATAGGCGCAGCATCAGAGACGAACACACGCGCGCCGCGTTGGGTAAGCATAGAAGCAGCAGCCAGCCCGGATCGCGCCATACCGACGACGACGACCGATGAACGGGCGATCGATTGCGCGTCGGGGACGCGTTGTGTCTTGCGGTCATGCGCAGCCATGCGTGCAGCGCTCGGGATTGTGACTGTCAAGGTCATGGGCAATGGTTCGTCTCATGTCATGGACATCCGCCACGGCGGATGCCGCTGCTCAGTTAGCGGATCTTCAACGTTGATAATGTTAAGAGGGCGCAAATCGCCCCCATGATCCAGAAGCGGACGACGACTTTGGATTCGGGCCATCCCAGCAATTCGAAATGGTGATGAATGGGCGCCATTCGGAAGAGACGCTTTCCTCCAGACATTCTGAAGTACCCGACCTGCAGGATGACAGAGAGAGCTTCGGCGGCGAAGACACCGCCCAAGATCAAGAGCATGAATTCTTTCTTGGTGAGAACCGCAAGAGCCCCGAGCGCGCCACCGAGTGCCAGCGATCCGGTGTCGCCCATGAAGACCTCGGCGGGGTGCGAATTGAACCAGAGGAAGCCGAGCGCGGCCCCCAAAGTGGCGGCACAATAGATGGATAGCTCTCCCACACCGGGGAGATAGGTGATGCCGAGGTAGCGTGAGAAGTCGGTGCGGCCGGACACGTAAGCGACTCCGGCAAACGCTACGAACGCGATGCCGGATAGGCCGATCGCAAGTCCATCGAGGCCGTCGGTGAGATTAACCGCATTCGATGTCGCCGCGACTACGAGCAAAACAAACGGAATGAAGAATATGCCGAGATTGAGCGCGAGGTTTTTGAACAACGGCACATCGGTGTGCGTTGTCGAGAATTCCGGAGAAGGCGGCCAGGCAACGAGCGCGATACCCAGGAGCAATCCCACTGTAAGTTGGCCGGCCAACTTCTTCTTGGCAACAAGCCCCTTCGATTGCTTGCGTACGACTTTGAAATAATCATCGATGAAGCCGATGGCGCCCATGCCGGCGGTCACCAATAGGATCAACTGGATGTAGCGGTTGGTCAAATCGGCCCAGAGTAGTGTTGGGACGAGAATTGCGGCCAACACGATCAGTCCGCCCATGGTCGGGGTGCCCTCTTTCGAGTAATGCGTCTTGGGCCCTTCCTTGCGGATGGTCTGGCCGATCTGGTGCTTCTTGAGTTTCGCGATGATCCACGGTCCGAGCCAAATGGAGATCACCAACGCAGTCACGACCGCATAGGCCGAGCGGAACGTGATGTAGCGAAAGAGATTGAACGCTGAGATCGTCTCGTGGAGTGGGTATAGTAGGTGGTAGAACATTCGCGATTCTCCGTTAGACGATTCTCGATTCTGTTGCTTGCTACAAACAAAGTTTGCTTCGCCCCGCAAAAAGCGCGGGGCTCGCAGTGACGACGCTACCTATCACGATCAGTCGAAAGTGATTCCTCTAGTTCGTTGACAACTTCTTCAAGGTGCTCGGAGTGTGATCCTTTAAAGAGGGTCACATCGCCGGAGCGCAGAGTTCGTTTCAGGAGCTGCGTTGCGTCCGTGCGGTTGGTGGCTGACAGCCACTCTGCGAACTGATTGGCGATGTTGTCACGATATATTTCCGCGTCCTTACCGACAGTGATGACGATATCGAGTTTCGCAACGAGTTCGCCGATTTCGCGATGGAGCTTGTCGGATTCGGGGCCAAGCTCGCGCATGGCGCCAAGCACGGCGATGCGTCGTCCGGCTTTGGGAAATTTCAGTAACGATTCGACAGCGGCGCGCATGGATGTCGGATTGGCGTTGTAGCAATCCGCGATTAACGTCACGCCTGACTTGCGGATAATGCGTGAGCGGTCGCCCTCGGGTTTCACGCGCTTGAGGCGTTTGGCAATCGCGGCAAATGGCACACCCAATTGACGCGCAACCGCGATGGCGGCGAGGGCGTTGGGTACATTGTAATCGCCGGTGAGCGAAATGCGAAATTGATGACGGCCGTTGACACGGAAACTGACACCGCGTTGATCGACTCGGATTTCATCGGCGAAGAAGTCGGCCTTGTTGGTTCGATCTGTGCCGTAGGTGATCGTCGGCCTGCGCCACGACTTCATCCAGGATCGTTGACGCGCATCATCGGCATTCAGGAGGGCCACAACCTTCGAATCGGAATAGTCGAACAGCTCGCGTTTGGCTTTGGCGATCGCATCAACAGTTTTCAATTGGAGAAGATGCGCCGTCCCGATGCGAGTCACCACGCCCCACGACGGTTCCACGATCTCAACCAAACGCTTGATCTCGCCCGGAGTGGACATACCGAATTCGAGCACGGCAAGATCGTGTTTCCTTGTGCGTGGAAGCGAACGCGAGAGCAGAGCGAGCGGAATACCAATCAAGTTGTTGAAATTGCCTGGTGATTTGTAGACAGAGTACTTCGCCGAGAGTGCGCCGGCGATCAACTCTTTGGTTGTGGTCTTTCCGACTGAGCCGGTAACGGCAACATAGCGGGTGCGAAAGAGCTTGCGATACGCAGTGGCCAGATCGCCGAGAGCGGTCAGCGGATCATCAACGCCGATAACCGGGATGCTCCAATTCTGCCATTGGGCTGCCTGAGATTTGTCGGCGAAAATTGCGCCTGCTCCGAGGTCGCGCGCTCTTTCGGCGAACTGGTGGCCGTCGGTGTTGCCGCCGGATAGGCAGAAAAAGGCATTGGCCTTCTTCAGAGAGCGGGTATCGTTTGTGGCACCCCGAAATTTCTTCCGGGCAAGCATGGGATTGGCGAGGGTGCCGTTGGTCATCTCACAGGCAGTCTGGGCGTCGACGACAATCACGTTTTCTATCTGAGAAGCGCCGTGCGGCCATCATGGCAACACCGGGCGCATAATAATCGCGCAGGGTCGTGGGGGCCCCCCCGCCCCCCACCCGCAAAAAAAAAAACCCAAACCCCCCGGGGGGTGGAGGGCCCTT
>JBKKDE010000338.1:0-4602 GCA_046708665.1 Candidatus Zixiibacteriota bacterium
GCATGAACGCACTTGTATACTATGGACCCGTTGATGAACGCCTGAGCCCGGTTCGGAAATCGGTTTGCCCAACGTAAAAGGAAGGGACTCACCCGATGAACGGTATCAGTTTACGAAGACACTCACGTGCCCGGCAGCTTGTCGCCGTCGTGTGCGCAATCGGCAGCTCGGGGTGCGCATCATCCAGTCTCGTGGATGTGTGAAAAGATCCACAGTACAGCGCGGGCACAATGTCACATATGCTGGTCGTATCGATGAATCCAGATGCGCCAAGCGGCGCATCTGGGAAGACGCCTTCGCCGATGGTTTGCGCGAGCGTGGTGTGAAGGCGACAACGTCACACAAGCTGTTCCCGAATTACCTTCCGGACACGAACGCGATCATCGCTGCGGCTAACGAGCACGACTTTGACGGGTGCCTGGCAACGGCACGTCTGGCGACCGAGTACGTCACGCAGGAAGTCCCTGGGTACACGACGGACAATCTCGTGACCGCCTACAACCCCTGGTCGAACAGGTACTACGACTACTATCAGCAGGTGTACACGCCCGGTTACACCGAAACGCAAACGGTGATGAGGCATAGAATCGAAGTGTGGGACACGCGTGAAGCCGGGTCGTTGGTGTGGACCGCGACAAGTGAGGTCCTGGAGCCGACTCCGGGCAAGGGTGCCAATCAGCGCGTAGTGGATAGAATTTTCAACTCGCTGGCAGACGATCGCATCGTGCCGTCCTCAAAGTGAGCACATGAGTCATCTTCGGCGCGACAGAGTTTCGTTGAGTGCATCATGACACTCGGCTGCCGACGTGTAATCCACTGAGAGGACTACGCCGCAATTCAATCCATCGAGCGAGTATTTCCTGCCAGACCGCCGCGTAAAAGAGTCATGAATAAAACAGTCATCTGCGTCGGCGTGGATGACTGAATTATTGCTCGGTTCACGGACTCGGCGCCATCGGTCGCGTTGACACGGGGAGAGTATCTCCACCGTGGCGCGGGTGAGGAGTTGTGCCCGAACGGTACGCAGGCATCGATCATCGTCTTTCGGTGCCGGATGAGGAGTCTGTAAAAATGGACAATTCCACCAGCACTTACGACAAAGTGAAAATCCACGAAGCGCTGGAGCTGCTCGACGCGGCTGCATCCGAGGGGTACACGGATTTGAAAGACATCGTTGGCGACAACTATGAATCGTTCAAGGAGTTTGCGGGTTCTCTCAACCACAAGATGCAGCGCCAATTGAGTGGCGCGTACAACTCCGGCAAAGAGAAGGTTATCGCCGCGGCGGGTGCAGTCGACAAGAATGCGCACACCAATCCGTGGATTTACATCGGTAGCAGCGCGGCGCTGGGACTTCTGGTCGGAGTTCTCATCGCGCGTGGACGCAGGTAACGAATTTACATTTCGGCGAAGGGTGATACAGCGTGAACAAGCTACTTGGTTCGATGTTGGGCATGGCGGCTAGCGCGTGGCTGGTCAAGCCGCTCGTACGACGGGCCAAAATCCGTGCAGCCATCTACTATCTCGAGTCTGTCCGGTCAGCGCGTCAGGTCGTCATTGTGGCGGGCGCGTTGGTTCTCTGCTTTGTCATCATAGCGGGCGGCGCCATTCTCATTCCTCTGGCACTGTGCTTGTTCATGCCATGGCAACCGCTCACAAAGGCAATCGTCGCCAGCGCATTCGGGGCCGTCTATTTGATCGTCCCGGTTGCGGTGGCCGTGACGCTGATGTCTGAGAAACGCTGGATGAGGCTCACTAAGGCCGACAAGCTGTTGAACAACGTGTTGGGCAGTCAAGTCACCAAGGAGAGGATTGTATGATAAAGAGACATACTTTGAAGCGGAACTCGCGCGTGCCCGCCAGTATACTGGGAGCGAGCGCCATTGGCGCCGCCATCGCCCATCTGCCAGAGGCGCTGCGCTGGGTGCTCATGCTGGGCGAAGAGGGCGGACTCTCGACGAATGAGATCGCCTCCCTGGCCGGTGTCAGCCCTAAAACCATCGAATCGACACAGAACCGTGGCATTGCACTGGTACAAAGAGAGCTGTTGTTGAACGCCAACGCGGCTTGGTAAGTCAAACTCAGGCGTAATGGCCGAAAAGGAGACAGGTATGTTGTGGACAATCGCAGTCATTTTGTTGGTGATGTGGGCCCTGGGAATGATCAGTGGCTTCGCAATGAGTGGATTCATTCACGTGCTCTTAGTGATTGCAGTGGTCGTCGTACTGGTCCGACTTATCTCGGGTCGTCGAGCTATCTAGCGCCTGTAGTTTTGCGCGGAACGAGGCAGTAATCGCAGGAGGAGTGTCATGATTGTAATGGCTACCGATCCGGGAGGAAAGACACTGCTTACTCGTCAAGACGGCTCCTACACACCGATTGGTGCGACTATGAGTTCCAGTCGGCCGATCTCGGAAGCGCTCGAAGCAGTTCGGCGCGCCAGTAGACTAATGTCCGACAGCAACGCTCGATTCAGTGAAGAGGCATCCGAAACCAAGGAGTAAAGATGTACACCGAAGACACTAAATCTGGGGTGCGCGTCGGTCGCGGCCGGCGGCGGAGCCATATGACCGCGCTGGGCGTGTTTGGCATAGTCCCACTCATTGCATTCACCATCATGAGTTGTGCGAGCAACCTTGCTACCGGCGAGCGACACTTCAACATGATCAGCGAGGCGCAGGAAATCGAAATGGGACGGGAGGCCGATGCGCAGGTCATCGCGAGTCTGGGGCTCTATCCCGATTCGGCGTTGCAGCGTTATCTGCAGGAACTGGGTTCCCGTATTGCGCGCAATTCGGAACGCCCCAATCTGCCGTGGACATTCCGCGTGATTGATGATCCGGCAGTGAACGCATTTGCATTGCCCGGTGGCTTCATCTATGTCACGCGCGGGTTGATGGCGCATATGATGAATGAAGCACAATTGGCCGCAGTACTCGGACACGAGATTGGTCATGTGACGGCACAGCATTCCGTCCACCGGATGTCAGAACAGCAACTCACTCAGCTTGGGTTGGGGGTCGGCATGATCCTCAAGCCCGACCTTCAACGGTATGGTGATTACGTTAACGCTGGCTTGGGACTGCTGTCGCTAAAGTTCAGCCGAGACGATGAGAATCAGGCCGACCACCTGGGTTTCCGTTATATGGTTCGCGCGTCTCGAGACCCTCGTGAGATGATCGACGTCTTCGATATGCTCAGCCGCGTGACTGAAGCCAGGGGTCGTGGTAGTGTTCCGGAATGGATGGCGACACATCCAAGTCCGACCAACCGTGGCGAGAAGCTGCAGAAGGAACTGGATACCCTATCCGCCGATCCCTCCACGATGTCAGTCAATCAAGACAGCTATTTGCGCCGGCTTGAGGGGATGGTATTCGGGGACGATCCACGGCAGGGCTATTTCCGCGACAATCGCTACTACCACCCGGAGCTGGAGTTCGAGTTTACGTTTCCGAACGGCTGGAAGACGGCCAATCTCAGAGCGGGCGTGGTTGCCGTCAGCGAGAATCAGGAAGCCGTGATCCAGGTCACCTTGGCTCAGGAACCGTCCGCGGCCGAAGCGGCACGCGTGTTCTTCCAGCAAGAAGGGCTCGAAGCCGAGCGCCCAGAGGCCACTACAATAAACGGCCTGCCGACCGTGTCGGCGCGATTCCGTGCTCAGGATGGAGAGCAGGCACTTCGAGGTCGGGCGATGTTCGTCGATCTCGGGGGCAACACGTATCAATTGCTTGGATACTCAGCCGAGCAGCTCTGGTCCGGCTATGAGAATGTAACAACAGACGCACTCCGCAGCTTTCGACAGGTGACCGATCCGACAGTGCTCAGCGTCCATCCGATGCGTCTTACGATCCTCACTGTCAGCCAACGCGTTTCGTTGGAACAACTGGCACGCCAGGAGCGGTCTCCTGTGCTGTTGGAGCTACTGGCCATTCTCAACCAGACAGAAACGTCGGCGCAGTTCAATTCCGGCGACCGCGTTAAGATCGTGGTTGGAGATGTGCTCGCGTCGCGCTCCGCCTACTAATCAGCACAGAACTCCCTCCGGAATCATGATTCGGCTTATTGCAGCCAAACCCAACCGGGGATGGCTGCTCGAATATTAGGCATCAATTTCTGACTGGGTGACAGAGCAAATGCCAAATAGGGATCCACGCATAGAGGTCATCGCTCGATGGGACCACACCCCATTTCAATCGTTCGATTGACGGACAAACGCAGCACGCCGCGCGTATATGAGCCATTAGGAGGTATGTAGGCGGGATCACACCGGGTGGTCCATATGCCAACGTCTTATCGGTACAGAGCTTGTACCGTTGAAGTTAACGTGTCCGCGGGTGGTGAGCACAACGCCCACAACGGCAGAACTCAGAATTGCACACTTACAAAGGAACGGTCATGCGTAGTCCCAGTCTAAAACTCACAATGCTTGCCGTCGCGCTGACAGGCTTGCTGTTCACGACCATTGCTGGATGCGGCGATGATGACAACCCGATAACGCCAGACGTAACGGCGCCAACAGTCAATGCGGGCCACAGCCCGTCCAGCAATTCCGTCAATGTACCGCTCAACACAAACGTCACTGTGTCGTTCAGTGAGAGCATT
>JBKKDE010000339.1:0-3372 GCA_046708665.1 Candidatus Zixiibacteriota bacterium
CCGAATAGCAGCGCAAAGTAGGAAGCGATTTTCAACATGTATCCTCCGGGTAGCAAGGTCGGCACAATGCCTAAGCCATTGATCGAGTGCAGGTTATGCACATCGATTGGTGCGAACACCTCTACAATAATGGAGTTAATGCAAATCATGGGCCGAACTGAGGCGGGGGTGGTTGTAGTGTATCCTGGAAACTCAGATACGCAGAAGCGCAGAACCGATGATTCAATCCATTTGTATCCGAAAGCAGGCGCAGCTCGAGCGTGATCCTTGAGGATCAGGCTTGACGTGTCTGCGCATGCCATTTCGCGACATCCACTCCCTTGAAAAGAAGCCACAGACAGAGCGACAACTCTGCAATGAAGCAAGGCAACACGATCGCCGGGAACAACACTGCCCCGACCTTGGGCGCGAGGAACCATGCGAAGCTGTTCACGGCATAGCAAAGCCAACAGATGACCAGCATTATTCCAATGATCTTGGGGAAAAAGCCCGATTTATAGATTAGGTATCCCCACGCGAGGCCGTTGAATCCGAAGAACAACAGACTGATGCTGTACCCGAGCCCATGTGTTTTGATCGCAAGTGTGGCGAGGGCATGAAGTTGTTGCGGCTCGAATACTGTCAAGTAGTCGGCACCACTGAGCTGCTGCAGGACCGTGAAGAGCTGCAGATTGTTGAGTGCTTCGACGGCAATCGCGACGCAGTTGAAGAGAAGCGCAAGTATCGCCACGGATTTGTCGACAGGACGGAGAAACACATACATGATCAGCGCCAGTGGGATGGCACACAGGAGCATCACAAGTTGACCGGAAGAGCCCAGGCGCCAGAGGATTTCGGACGCCATGATGTTTGTCGCTGTGGCAGTCGCATTTCCGGCGACGATGAGCTTGGCGCGCACGAACATCTCACCGAAAATGCCCAGGACGATGATGATGAGATACAGCACCCCGGCGATTCGGGCGTAGTACTGCGGCGATGACTCAATTGTCCGTAATCCCATCCAGGCCCCTCTTCAATTTGGCTCCAGGAGCGGCTGCGAGCACGCTTCTGTCGTATGTGGGATTACGTTCCCCGAGCGCCGAAGTTTCGGTCAGCATCCTCTTCCCGCTTGATTGCCGTGTCCAACTATACAATCTAGGGCGCGTCGGATGGTATCCCGATCACACACCAACAGCGAGGAGATTCACATGCGCACCATGATCAAAGTTTTAGTCCCTGTCGAAGCCGGTAACAAAGCAATCAATGACGGTTCTCTGCCGAAGGCCGTTGAAGCCTTTATGCAGCGATTCAAACCCGAATCGGCATATTTCTATGCCGATGGCGGAAAGCGCTCGATGCAGTTTGTCTTCAATCTGTCGGAGTCGACTGACATCCCCTCGGTCGCCGAACCGTTTTTCATGGGGTTGAATGCTGAGATTTATGCCACGCCTGTCATGAATGCCGACGATCTCCGTGCCGGCATCGAAAAATTCATGAAGTAGGTGGATGGCTGACTTAAACCGTCAAACAAAAAGACCGGAACAGTGAGGGTCAGCCCGTGCGCTGACCTCTGGTCACGGGATGCGGCCGTCAGCCCAAGGGCTGACCGGCACGGCAGGGAGTTCTTTCTGTTAGACGGTCTTAGACTTTCGTCGTCGTGCGCTCGATCTTTTGGTAGAGCAGTCCCCCCACGTACATCGTTACGCCCAATACGACAAGAGAACCGATCCGTACCAGCGTTGATGTGCCCGAGAGATCGAACAGCATGACCTTTGCGGCGAATGCCGCGAAGACAAGCAAAGCCGATCGCCCGAGACGACGGTCGCCCGTTGTCATCGAGACGATCAATGCCGCAACGGCGAGCAACCCCCAAACTATCGATACCACAAACCGGCTGTCGGTGAAGTGAACTGCACCCGCCATGACGATCAGATGGCCGAAATACAGACAGGCAAGCGCAGTCAACTTGGGTTCCACACGTGAGCGCGTCAACCAGTAGATCGCATAGAGAATAGCAGCGTAGATCGGGATGAGCGCCTGCCAGGCGAAGACGGGCTCAAGACGGAACCCTGACGTGAGCTGCGCGTAACCCACAAATGCAACGATTGCCCCGGCGGCAGTGATCGGCCAGAGCCGACGCAGCCAATGGGATTGTCTCACAGCGACGGCACCGAACACCGCCAAGATCACACCTCCGGTGAAGGCGCCCCACCCTTCGGGGAGCAACTCGATGTATCCTGCATGTATCAGGACAATTGCAGCGTATGTCGCGACAATCTGCTCGCCTGATCTCGTCTCACCTTCCAGTCGGGAGCGTGCAATGAGATAGCCGATTGTGATCACCGCGACACTCGCCAGTGCCAGCCATGGCGCCGTTTCGGGGATGTGTCGATCGAGAAGGCCGTATTCCATTGCATAGAAAAAGAGTAGCGGCGGCAGATGGAGTACTGACTCGTGCTCTTTGAGGGGAGTTCGATGCTGAATCGAGAACACGATCGTTGCGACGCTGAAGAGGACAAACTGGAACGCCTGAAATCCGGCCGCCCACATCCAGTCAGTGTGTTCCGCAGTCCGCCATGTCGCGTCAAAGACGATGAACGCCAGGTACGCCGAGAGCAAATACACCGATCGCCAGCCGCTGCGGATGGCGTATCCACAGAACAGTAGGTCCCATGCCGCGAAATAGATGACGAGATCGAGAGGTCGGGCAGCGAGAGCGTGCAGGAAGTAGGGCCCCGTGAAAGATCCCACGACTGCGAAGAAGGTGTAGAGTTCGGTCTTGTATTGTTCGCGCAACGCCAATGCACCGAGGCAGATGGCGATGATGCCGACGGTTGCCGGAACTGGTCCGATCAGTTGGTGGTAGAGATGAGCTCCGTAGATCGTCAGAAACAAGATCGCGATTCCTCCTGCCGGGAGCAGACTGCCGTAACGGCGATACGAATCGCGCAACAAGAGGCCGGTGGCGATCAGACCGATCCCGAAAACACCGGCCATCCCGACTTGACGCACAGGTGTCAGCCAGCCTGAATCGATTGCCAGCCGAATCAGATAGGCAGTCGCCAGAATCAACGCCCCGACGCCACCCCAGCCAAGCACTGTGGTTGCGGAAAGTCCCTCGCCGGTGCGCGGTTCTGGTCTTGCGAGGCGGGGGAGTGGCCTTTCGATCGACGGGAGGGGCGTCGGGATCGGAGCTTGAGATGGCTGCGGTGGTGTGGAAAGAGCAGGTTGCGCGGTCGATAGCCGGGCTTCGATGGCGGAGAGCCGTTCTTCAATGCGCCGTAGTCGATCGTCATCCATGGTCATGTGACCTCCGTGCAGGTGGCAATCGACCGGAAGTAACCGCGCCCGCGTTAAACGGCAAGGGGAGAGTTTGCCGCTTTAGAAACCGAC
>JBKKDE010000340.1:0-6888 GCA_046708665.1 Candidatus Zixiibacteriota bacterium
TCATCACACCTACCACGCAGTTTCTCGACATGACGGACAGCCTCATCACGTTCTCGAAGTTCGTCCCCAAGAACCGGGTCGAGGTCAGTTGCAAAATCGATTCCACCGGCCGGTGGATCGCTCGCCACGTGCGCATTCACAATGTCAAAGCCTCAGACAAGGTCAAAGGCACTGTGACAAGGATCGCCTATGATGGCAAGTCTCCGGACACTCTGATAATCGAGTCGCTTAGTGTCCTCGTGACGGACAAAACAGAGGTCTTCAAGACGCTTGGTGGAGCAGCAGAGGCAGACAGCGATTCAGACAGCGCTGATGCAAAAGTGCGATAAGGGAGTTCCGCAGATTCGGTACACATAATGACCTGTGATAACCCACAATTGCATTGCCTTGATACACACGTGATGCGCAACGTCGTCTTGATGGTAGTGCTCACTGCGCTCGTCGGAGTGACCAGTGTGATGGCCACGCCACTTCGTCAGGATTTGACAGCTGGACAGCATGTCACAATCAAACCATTTGAAGATCGTACACCCGTCACCGCGCGGGTCATCCAAGTATCAAGACCGTCGGTGGCAGCCGCAGCTGAGCCGATCCCGTCATTCGTGCTTGCGCTTCGATCACGGGTCGAAGCCATCGACACGTCACTGTCTCAGCTTGTGGTCATTGGTCGCACCGTTGTCGTTGATGGACGAACACGCGCTCCTGTATCCATCACCGGCGTTTCTGATCTTATCCAAGGGCAGTGGATAGAACTCAATATCGACACACTCGCGAACGGTCAATGGCATGCCCAACGCATTGAGACGAAGAATGTCGAATCGCGCTCCAAGATTGAGGGAGTGATCACTTTGAATTGGGGCGATTCTGTATCTATGAATGGCCTAATCGTCCGTATTCCGGATAACGTCCGGATTGACTATGGCGTGCTCACGAGTTCCGAGCGCCTGTTTTCGGATCTGATCACGCCGCAAGATCCGGAGCAACCGACTCCGTGGCTTTCGCGCGATTGGCTATGGTCAAGAGGCAAGATCGGTATCAGTCAACGCATTGAGAACGATTTCAGTGTAGGCGATTCGGCTGCGGACCATTACCGCGAAGCCGAACCCGCGTTGCGGCTCGATCTGACCGCGCGCGGCCCCGTCGGAGTCTCGGCTTTCCTGAAACTTCGTTCCAGAAACACGTTTGTGTTAGAAAACGCACCGCTCCGAAAGCGACCGCACGAACATGCAGTCGATTTCTACGAGGGGTATCTGCTATGGCGGGACATTCTGACGTTGCCAATTGCCGTGCAAGTCGGACGTCAGGATTTTGATGAGTATCGAGAGTGGATATTCGACGACCAACTCGATGCCATACGAGCGTATGCCTATCCGTTCTATCCAATCACAGTCGAAGCGGCATACATCAATTCGCTGGATGACTCCCCGAGCAACAAGTTTCGAACGCTTACGGACTATTTGCTTCATGTGCATGGCCGCCTGGTTCCTTCGACTGAACTCGGGTTCTATCGACTATGGAGAACAGACAAGGATATACGCGGGCAGGAGCCGATTTGGACGGGCGTCCGTTGGCGCGGCTCATACTCGAGCGTACGCCCTTGGGCCGACCTGGCGTGGCTGAGCGGGTGGGACAAGGGTCACCGTTTCGAAGCATCCGCTTACGATATCGGAGTAACCCTGATAAAGCTACTTGGAACGCGTCGTGTGTCGTTTACGGCTTCCACTGCACGCGCGTCAGGGAATGACGATGACCCCAAAGTCACAGGAGTTGACCAGCAGTTCCGGCAGACCGGCTATGAGGACAATACCGGGACCTTTGGCGGAGCCACTTCCTTTCAGTATTACGGCGAAGTCTTTGATCCCGAATTATCGAATCTGGACATACTCACCCTCGGAGCAGGTGTGGCATTGTCTCCCAGTTCGTCCATCGATGTAGTGTACCATCGCTATCACCAAACAGAGCATTCAAGGGGAGTTGCGTCGCGGGATTTGGAAGGAACGGATCTCACGTTGTTTGACTTCGGTGGACGCGGGACTGATAAGGGGCGACCGGTGAAGTGGCTCGAACCCTACAAGAAAGTCGGTCAGGAACTCGACGTAGTGGTCGGCCTCGTCAGAGTCTTTGGATTCCTGGACATCAAGTGGGTTACCGGATTCTTCGTGCCCCAGGACGCATTGTCGCCGCCTTTCTGGGAGCAATTGCCGTTCAAACCGAAGAAGCGAACTGCTTATCTCAATCAGCTCACTGTGGAATACCGTTTCTGAATTGTATTAAGAACAGTCAAGCTAAGGCTCTGGAGGTAGTGAGAATGCAATTCGGAAGAAACAACGTGACATTTGCCGCCGCAATCGCGGTCGCCATGGCCTCCGGCGAGACAGTTGCCGGAATCCTCACAGGCAAGGTCACAAACCCGAACGCTGTTGGCGTCCCCAATGTGCAGGTCGACTTCTAAGAATCGTCGACGGATAATCAGATTGTCGTGAGTGGTACAAACTGTGAGGCAAGGTCAGCAAGGAGAGCGATCATCATAACTGCATAGTGACGTTTTGGCTCGCCTTCACGCGCTTCAATCCGCAAGTCTTCGCACAGATCCGCAGTCGTCCTTCGTCAAATGGCTTCTTCTCCCATCCCTTCGGGATCATCTCCTGAAAGAACGGTCCGTCGATGATCTCTTTCAGAGGAACGCGCTTGGCGTTAATGGAATCTTTGCCGTTTGGGAGCTGGTCGATGAGGCGCCAAATCTCATTGAGGCCCTTTGGCTGTAGGCGCCGAAGCTGCTTGGCGCGGGTTATGTCGCCACCGGGGAGTTGGCTGGCGAGATGCTCGAGTTCCGCCATATCCATGGGAGCCTGTCGTGGATAGAGCGTCGCAGTCCAGCAGCAAGGAAACACCATCCCTTCGCCATTGATGAACAGTGAATGCGATCCAGCGACTTTGCAGTCGATGGGCGTCTCCTCCCGATGGGCCCGCGCCGCAGCGCGGTCGGAATAGAGTTCCACGAAAGTTTCGTTCCGATACCGCGGGTCGGAGGGCATCTCCAGTAAGTATTCCAACTGCCCGTCGTTATTGAGAACAGGCGAGAAGGGGTTTTCCGTCCAGTGTCTCAAGAACCGTCCCGTGCGTTTTGCAGTGAACTCATTGAATCCGAGTTGGCGGGCCATTTCTCGTGCCTCATCCACCTGGTGCTCGTTGTGCCGGAAGACGATGTAATGCCACTGGGCGCAGCCCCCGGCGGAGATATAGGAGTTGACGCTTTCCATGATCTTGTCCCAATACGTACCCCGCCGGTAGAGGTGGTTCGTGTCGGCCAGTCCGTCGATGCCGAAGGCGCAATAATCAACCACCTGTGCCAGCCGCCGCCACCATTCCGATTTTCGCCCGCTGCCGTTGGTGTGCATTCCCAAGCGCATGTCGGGGTTGCATTCGCGAAAGTACTCGAAAACTTCCAACGTGTCGCGTGCGACCATAGCGTCTCCATACGTGCCCGACATGAACATCAGTTTCAACCGCCCGACAAAGTCCGGCGGGAAGATATGGCGAATGTCCTCCAGCGTAAGCTCGGCCAAGGGCAGATTGTCTCCCAGAGACTTGCCGAAAAAATTTCGCGAACATTGTGGGCAAGCGGCGTTGCAATTCGAGGTGATCTCCATGTGGACTTTGCGGATTTCTTCATACCGGTACATGCGGGGGCTCCTCGCTTCCTATCGGTGTAGAATGGCAGTATTCCCGCGTGTTGTGGTTGTGATTTCGACGTGCCACAACAACGTGTGTACTGTTAACTTCTTTTGACTCGATGACGCCTCGAATTGGGTATTGGACTTGGACAGTCAAATATGCATATCAGAGATACAGCCATCTCCGGCATTCCGTTTGACCCAATCTTTGTTCTTATCCGGCTCATCTGTGTTCGCCCCTAGGAGCCGAGGGTGCGCCCAATGCGTCTGCGATTTTGTGGGCACGTGAAGCGCACCACGGGCAACACAAGTCTTTTGAATTGTGGCTGGTCCAGGTTGTGTGGGGGGAGTCCTCGCTCCGAATAACGCTTGACTTGGTTGCAAGAGAGAAGTAAACTGTAGTAGTTGTGTGTCCAGACCGCCGGGACAAATCTTGTCTCAGCATTCAGTGACTGCAGTTGTTTCCGAGAGTGAAAAGCGCAATTACAACTCTTCAGCCGAATCGTTCCGCAGTTTCCATCTACGTCGCTAAAGCAACAAGGGAGTAGCAGAGAACTACTGCGTGAGGTTTGTCGTACTTAGTCCTTCAGTTTGATACATGCAATGCTCAAGCAAACTGCAGGTAGGCTCGATAAACAATACTATAGCGCATGATCCACGAGCGGTGATTGCTCGGGTCTGTCACGCTCGCGCGGGGTGTCTCTGCCGGGCATGGCGGGAAACCGGCAGTGGCCGGTTTGTTGCACTGTAAGTTGTTCACCTTGTTGAGCGTATCCTTGGGTTGGTAACACCGCAAGTTGTAGGAGGTAACCTGGAATGAGAGCATTTGTCCACTCCGTGTTCGTCGGCTTTAACATCGTGCTTTGGGGGCTGGCGGTATCTGCAGAGGCGGGGATTCTCACCGGAAGGGTGACGAACCCCAATGGAGTCGGCGTGGGAAACGTGAAGGTCGAATTTTCCTACTCGTCCACTGGTGCTCCGTTTCAGGTCGCTGGTAACTTAACGGATGCCAACGGGAATTATGGCGTCCTTGTGGAAGACACCATCTATGATGTCGAGTTCGTCACGCCTGTTGTCCCGGGGGGTATTGTTCCGGCTCGCTATGCCGCCGTTAACGTCACAGGGACCGTCACACTAAATGTCCAGCGTCCGTTCGGGAAGGTATTGTCAGGGAACGTCATGGATAGCGCTGGCCAACTCATCCTGACAAAAGATGTCGACCTGAATATTGACAATGCCGTCTCCGGTGGGCGGGAGTTCACGCCCAATGACAACAGCCGGGCCGACGGCCACTATGAAGTAATTGTAATCCCTGGGCTAAAAACGCTGAGCTTCGCTTCGCAGACGCCTGGTTCGCATCTGGCGCCCGTACTGTTCACCAATGTTAACATCACCAACGACACGACAATCCACGTCACGTTGCCTGCCGGAGTATATGTATCGGGCGTAGTGCGAAACATGGCTGGTTACCCAGTGGCCGGGGCGGACTTCGACTTCGACAGCTCGGCGACCAAGACGCGCATTGTGACACAGTACGATAAGACAGCCAGTGACGGGTCGTATCTGATTACGATTCCACGAGGAACCTATGACATCACGCTCGAGCCGTTGGCGGCCGACCGTCTGGTGGCGCAGCAAGTGTTCGCGGTCGCCATCAACGGCGATACGACCATCGATTGGACCCTATTGGCCGGCTGGAGCTTGTCGGGCACGGTGACCGGCCCGGGAGGCGCCGTGTTCAACTGTGACCTGGATGTCCTCGACAGCGTCACTCTGGGGAAATTGGTCACTCCGGGGGACAAGACTAACTCGTCAGGGTTCTATGAAGTGATTGTGCCGACCGGAATCTTTGATCTGGACTACGCGCCGCCGGTGTCGACCCGTCTTGCGGCCGTGATCCAGAAGAACGTTCACATCGTGGGGGATATGGTCGTCAACGTTTCGGTGCCGTCGGGGATTCTTCTGGACGGGACCGTGCGTAGCAGTAGCAGCAACGCCGTCGTCGCAGATGTGGACATTGATGTACGCGATGCGGTGACCAAGGCCACAGTGCCAGTCGGCGGTGATGAGACAGATTTCAATGGGTACTATGGGATGGTGTTGGTCCCGGACGCTTACGATTTTGAATTCGAGCCTTCGAAGGCACGCCGCCTGCAGGCAAAGAAAATCACCAATGTATCGGTCATAGCGGACCGGACCATGCCCGTATTGGTCGACACCGGATTGTCGATTTCAGGCATGATCACGGGCAGCGGCCCGGTTTCGGGCGTCGACGTTGACGCCATCACGGAAAGTAATGGTATCAACACGTTTCAGCCCGGCGATAGCAGTGATGCATCGGGCTTCTATCAGATCATCGTCGGATTTGTTCCGCACACGATTGTGCTCTATCCGCCGGTGGCGACGCGCAAGGCCGCAAAGGCAATCACTGGAGTCAATCCTGGCGCGGACCTGGTGTTGAATACCGCCGTCAGCAGTGGGTTTCTCGTCTCCGGGACGATCACCAGTACGGGCGACGCTCCTCTGGCGGGTGCACGATTGCGTGCCGAGTCGGGAGGAAACTGGGTTCCAACTACGGACGGGATATCGAAGGCGTCCGGAGCATACCAGACTGTCCTGGCTGCTGGGACCTACAAACTCTTGTACATTCCACCGCCGGGTTCCCTTGACACGCTAGAACTGACTGGTGTCAACATCACTAAAGATACGGTGATCAATGTTTCGTTCGGGTCGTGCAGTACCCCACTAGCTGCGCCGGGCTCTCCCATCCCGGTGAACGCAGCGACCGGTCAGCCAATCTCTCCCAACTTGACCTGGGGAAGTGTTGCCGATCCATGCGGCGGGACGGTGACATACGATGTGTACTTCGGGACCAGCACGAATCCGCCATTGGTTGCCGCTGATCGAACCACGAACAGCTACCCCGCGGGAAATCTTAGCTTCACGACAACCTATTACTGGAAAGTAATTGTTAAAGGTATCGGTGGGCGACAGACGACCGGTTCGGTCTGGAGTTTTACAACACAAGCATGCGCGACTGCACTACCGACGCCGAGTACTCCCAACCCAGTGAGCGGAGCGACTAATCAGACAGTCTCTCCCAATTTGACTTGGGCCAGTGTTACTGATCCGTGCGGTGGTTCGGTAAGCTACGACGTATACTTCGGGACCAGTACGAATCCGCCATTGGTTGCCGCTGATCGAACCACGAACA
>JBKKDE010000341.1:0-4257 GCA_046708665.1 Candidatus Zixiibacteriota bacterium
GAGAGTCAGGCAGTCATCGTAAGAGAGATGTGCGACCCCGGAGATGAGTGAACTCGGTAGATGATCTCGCGTGTAGGGGCATTAAGATCACTCTTCCCACTTGATCTCTCCGACGAAGGCGAGGTTCGCAATCGTCCAGGGCTTTGTGTCGTCTCTTTGCCACTTAATGGGAATGTCGCTCGGTACGACGAGATCGGCACCTCGGTTGAGCGCATGTTGAATGCAGAAGTTATCCAGAGAATCGGCGGATGTTTTCCAATCTACCACCATGCCGCGGTGATGATTGCAGGCGAACGCGATCGTTGCGTCGTCGAACTCGTCGACGGTTTTTTGAGGTTCACCCCGGCTGGCTTGGTCCGCGCCTGTGGCTCCGAGCACGTCTGCCTGTGCACTCGCGGTCTGATTCACATTCCACACAAAGAAATCACAGTCGACGTTGAGGGAATAAACCAAACTTGCGCCCGCTTGATTGCCAGCCATCAGCAGGAATCCTTCCCGCAACCATCGATGCGTGAAGATGTCGGACTTCTGAATGGTTTCCAGTTGAGATGGCTTTTGGCGGTTACGAATCAAGCGGCGGGTTGTTTCCTGCATGCAGTCGAGTGTCACAGAAAGCTCGGAAAGTGTGCCGAGCCAACACGAAGCGAGTCTCTGCAGTTTCTCTTTCCGTGTGGCAGTTCTCTGAAGCTGATGTAGCCAAAGGGCGATGCCGAGGGAGAGCAACACCGCACAGAACAGCACTGTAACCGCTGTGTTTTCTCGTACGAACTGCCAAGTAGAGAAATGACTCATGGTTGCTTCTCCATTGTGCGTGCCAATGCTTGCGATCCATCACACTTCGGGTCGATGATCGGTTCGCGATCGTCGACACGTTGGTCCTTGCTTAAATGTATACGCGTAAGCGATCCGGGGAGTGCTCATCCTAAAGAGCGATTTGGAGATAGTCCCTTGGCGGTGACGTGCTCGCGGAACAAACGGCCTTATGAAGACTCTTCGTTTACTTCACTCTTGTACGAGTAGTGGGCGAGTTCGAGTCGGGTATGCAGGGCGAGTTTATCCAAGATGTTGTGGACGTGGCTCTTGACGGTATGGACAGCGATGAAAAGCATTTCGGCAATCTGTTTGTTGCTCTTCCCTCTCGCAATCAGATCAATCACGTCCTGTTCACGCTTGGTCATCATGACCGCTTTCACGATCTTCTTGGGATTTCCCGGTTGGAGAGGGTGTTCGACAATCTGAGAGAAGAATGACCCTGTAAGAGGACGCGGAAGAACCTTGACCCCCTTGGCAACCGATCGGATGGTGCGGAGGAAGTCGGTTAGCGTTGCGTCCTTGAGAATGAAGCCCGAGACGCCTTCCTGCACATACTCGGCAACATCTGCGTGCGACGGGATCAAATCCATTACAACCACTTCTATCTTTGGGAACTCCTTGCGCAGTGTCCGGACGATTCTGACGCTGTTCGTATTCCTCAAGCCTATGTCAAGGAGGACAACGAGCGGTTTGAACTGTCGCGCCATCGCCAGTGCGTCACCGTTAGAGCCGCCAACTGAGATCGCCTTGATGTCCTCTTGTTCATTCAGGATCGCGGTCGCACCGTCGCGCAACAGGCGGTTGTCCTCGACCAGTAACACGCGAATCTTGGCCATGGCGCTTTACCTCACGAAATGCACAAAGAGAAACCGTCAGTGGGCATGCCTCACCGTTGAGGCCGTCATGCCGAACGGAGGGTACCTCCTCAGGCCATTACGCCAAATGTAATGTAGCGGGCCGATTTCAGCACAAGAGACAATTTGGGGTCCGCTCTTCCGGAAGTGCTGACGCTGTGCCCAATTGCGACGCCGCCTCAGCGGAGAGCCAATGCGGCGTCTTGAATCGGGATTCAGGGTTTATAGGGTCTGCAATCTGGACAATCGGGATGCGTACGGGAACGGCTCTCAATTGGTACTTTCCTCACGGTGAGCTCACTTTTGGCTCCATTAACGTAGGTATTGCCTGAGGCTGTAGGTACGTTGTTGCCAGACAGTCAATGATGTCTCACCGCGAGGAGGCGTCAGGCCCTTCTCAAGGAGTACCGTATGATGTCAGGCCGGGTCTACAACAAGCGCACCACGCCGAGGAAGAGGGCCGCAGTCAAACCGATCATACCGACGACGGTGACAGGACGCCGCGTCAAGCTACGCAAAGGGGCCAAGCCCACGCAAAGCTCCAAGCCGGTCGCTGCTGCGAAGCCAAAGAAGCCAGCAAAGGCAACCATTCCGACAAAGAAGTCCAACCCAGTGAAGACGTCTAAGAAGACGGCCGGAGTCATAAAACCAAAGTCGACCGCCAAACGCCGAGTGCTTTCTCCAGCAACCCGGGCAAAGCATCGCGTCGTGTCGACGACCAAGAAATCTGTGAAGTTCAGTCTCGATGCACCTGCCGGAGCGAATGTTGCGGTGTCGGGGGCGTTCAATAGCTGGGTACCCCAAGCGATGACAAAGGGGCCGGATGGGCTGTGGAGTACTACGCTGCAGCTGATACCAGGTGCCTACCTGTATCGATTCGTAGTTGACGCAGAATGGCACGAAGATCCCAACAACCTTCGCAAGACCGTCGATCCGATGCATGGATTTTGTTCGGTGTGCGAAGTTCTTTGATCAGTCAGTACCCATGAGTAGTCTCTAACTGTGGGGGGAATCCCATGTGGATCGCGCTGATCTCAGTGGTTGTGGTAGGTGCCGTGTACGCCTCTTGGAGATGGTCAACAGCCAAGGGCAAGCTCCCCTGTCCCGTTTGCGGGCATTCGATGTCTGAGCATCGGCAGGGGATAACTGGACAACTCTACAGTGGTCGCGCGTACTGCATGAAGTGCAACAAGGAATGTGCCTTATGGATCAAGCGGCGTGGATTGCTCGACTCAGCGTCTCATCGTTCACCCTCACATCAATCTCCGTCGTCGCAATCTGCCTATGTCCCAGCGCCCGCTCGATCAGCCGTCTGGGATGTGATCACAGCGGCCACGGGCCCCATGGTCAGCGGCGTTCCAGCAGATAATCCAGTGAGAAGCGATCATCCTCATGCGGCATAACAAGGACGAATAGCAGGAGTGCCAGACGCGGAATCACATGCGTATGGAATTCATAGAACGGTTCTGTCAGTAAGTGTCCGAAGGTCACTACGACGAGGACAAATCCCAAGGCAACCAGCGCGGTGCGTATCTTCCATCCGATGATTACCATCGCACCGGCGAGCAGCTCGACAACGGGGACGATGGCGCCCATGGCCCAGAGTGACCAGTCCGGGAGAAACGTATTGGCATACGGCTCCACAAAGAGCCGCCGCGCATGCTCTAACGGTCCCATTTGAAAAACCTTGTAAATCCCGGCCATCAGGAAGATGAAGCCAAGCACTCCGCGTGCAAACAGCAACGCCCAACTGCGATCCAGCCGTTCCGCCACATCATCCTCCTACGAGACGGTTACACAACCTCTACCACGGTGCGGTCAGATGCATGCATGACTGTTGCGCCGACTGTGTGCCTCAGCGCCTCGTCCGACACCCTCGCATAAATCTCCGTCGTAGTAATCCGCCAATGCCCCGCGCCTCTTTACCACGTGCTACTTTGCCTCGAGTCGTTCGAGTCGTGACTTCAAGTCTGCGACCGTTGCTTCGAGCTCTTGATTTCTGCCATACAGTGCCTGGATCGCCGCGAGCGCCACGCCGTCCGCGTCGATGGTCGTGATGTGTTTGTCGTCTTCACCCACGCCGAATGCTGCGTAGAAATCCTGTGCCATCGGACCGATGTGACGAATGGCAGCGTCTTGTGACATGTAGCGCCACGATGTTACTGGGATCTGAGACAGTCGGAGAAGAAGATCGTCTCCGTCCACCTCTCGAAATTCCGATTTCACGTTGCGATCCGACATCACCGCCCAACTGCCACTTCCGGGAGAAAGGCGCGCACCTACGAATGAATTCACGGCCTTGCTCGCTGTGTAGAACTGAACACCCCCGGGAGCACGTGCCACAAACGAACTGGTGGAGTTGGAAGATGTAGTATCTCCGGCGGCATTTGAGGCGTCTCCATTCCACACAAAACTGTAGTCGTTGGTTGCCCACGCTCGGCGCCCAGCCGCGAAACTCGCTTCACCCGAAGCGGTATTGGCATATCCACCAGGTACTGTCGCGTAGTTGTTACTTGATGCAGTGGAGCCGGCCGAGTTTAGAAATCCGCCGCCAACCGCGGATGCGGATCCCTCTGCAGTATTCTGATTC
>JBKKDE010000342.1:0-7447 GCA_046708665.1 Candidatus Zixiibacteriota bacterium
ACACAAAGTCCCCTATGTGCTTGCCGGGTCAATTCGCGATGATGGGCCATTGCCGGATGTCATCACCGACATGAATGAGGCGCAGGAGGCATATGCCAAACATCTCGTCGGCGCCGAAATCGTCCTCATGCTCTCCTCGATGCTGCACTCGATCGGAGTTGGTAATATGTTGCCCTCGTGGGTCAAGACTGTCTGCGTAGACATCAATCCTTCGGTTGTGACCAAGCTCGCCGATCGCGGATCTCATCAGGCGATCGGGTGCGTGACAGATGTGGGGTTGTTCCTGCACGTGCTGGCGGATGAACTTGGAAGCAAGCGCAAGCGGAAGTAGCTCCCTTCACGACTTCGCATCTTTATAAAATCTTTACGCACGACGGCGCCGCCTTTAAGTGACGCCGTTTCTCTTTTCGCGTATTTCTGTCATCGCCACGTACGCAATGAGCCGCTCGCTCGGGGCAATGATGTCCTGTTGTGACCCTGGCCGGTTTGGGGCAGGAGGCAATGGATCGTATGTCACGCACGTCTGCAAGACACACACTGGTCATCGCGCTGTTGGCCGCGGCCATGGTCGGTTCCGCTCAGACTCAGGTATGGGGAACGGCCAGCACCCACATTTGGGCGCCATCGACCGACATTCAAGCATTCAAGGTCTGGCACTTGACGTTTGACGCTTACGCACCGGTAGAATTTGATCCGGTGGAAAGCGTTCCGCCAACTGTAACAAACATCGGGGTAAGTGCCGGTGTAATCCCTTCATCATCTCCGCTCGTCCCCGGTTGATCCTGACCGAGCCGGGAATTGGATACAGGATGGGCTACGAACAGGCATACTGCGGCAAGCATTAACTATATGTGCGGTAATGCATTAAGATATCGTGTCCCGCCGAAATTCTACAGATTGACTCATCTTGTTACTGAAATCACAAGATGGGGTGGTGAGTATCCTGATGAACCACAAGATATTGTGATTTTTTTGCAAAATGTTAATTGTTTCTGATTGACAGGCCCTTTGTCGCCCGATAATCTAGCCCAGCAAGAACGAGAAACGGCGGGGTGAGAACCCCTGCCAAGACGCTAAATTTTCACAATCTGTAGGCCGTACTTAATTAGGGGCGAGGGCAACCTGTCGCCAAAAGGCCAGGTTATCCTTAAGGGAGGGGTCAAATGTTCGAGCAAACGCCAATGCTGGCGACCAACGCTGTGCGCGTCTTAGAGCGGCGCTATCTCATCAAGGATGATGATGGCCGCATTATCGAGACGCCGACCGAACTGTTTTGGCGCGTGGCCAATGCCATCGCCGCACCGGATGCCAACTTTGGCGTTCCGGAAACCGAAATCAAACGCACTGCCGAGCGATTCTACCGTGCGATGGCGGCGTGCGAGTTCATGCCGAACTCGCCGACGTTGATGAACGCCGGGCGTGCTTTGGGTCAGTTGTCGGCCTGTTTTGTTTTGCCGGTCGGCGATTCGATGGAAGACATCTTTGAGTCGATCAAGAATGCCGCGTTGATCCACAAGTCCGGCGGCGGAACCGGGTTTGCCTTCTCACGGTTGCGTCCGCGCAATTCGGTGGTGGCCTCGACTTCCGGTGTCGCCTCCGGACCGGTGTCGTTCATGAAGGTGTTCAATGCTGCGACCGAAGCGGTGAAGCAGGGCGGGACACGTCGCGGCGCCAATATGGGCATTCTCCGGGTTGACCATCCGGATATCGAGGAGTTCATCGCCTGCAAAGACGATCTGACCCAGGTCACCAATTTCAACATCTCTGTCGCCGTAACGGATGAGTTCATGGAAGCGGTCGAACGCGGCGCGTCGTACAATCTCTATGACCCCCGCACCCGTCGTCCGTATTCAAAGGACGGTCAGTCGGTCACGCTCGATGCACGCAAAGTATTCAATCTTGTGGTCGAGCATGCCTGGCGTACCGGTGAGCCGGGAATTGTATTCATCGACCGGATGAACCAGGGCAACCCGACTCATCGTGTCGAAGAGATCGAAGCGACCAACCCCTGCGGTGAACAGCCGTTGCCGCCTTATGATTCGTGCAATCTGGCCTCGATCAATCTCGGCAAAGTCGTGAAGGAAGAATTGCCGCGCGATTACGATCGTCGCCGGCCGAGTGAAGGGGTTGATTGGGACAAACTGACCCAGCTCGTGCACATGGGTGTCCACTTCCTTGATAATGTGATCGAAGCCAACAAGTACCCGATCCCTGAGATCGCCGAGCAGACCCGTAGCAACCGTCGTATCGGCCTCGGTGTCATGGGTTGGGCCGACATGCTGGTGCAGCTTGGTGTGCGATATGATTCCGAGGAAGCATTCGAGCTGGGCGACAAGCTGATGGCGCATGTGCAGTCGGAGGCGCGTTTGCATTCCTCCGATCTGGCGGCGAACCGTGGCAAGTTTGCCAAGTGGGATGGATCGATCTACGCCGATGAAGGCATCGCGATGCGCAATGCCACGGTGACGACTGTCGCTCCGACCGGGACCATCTCGATTATCGCCGGATGTTCATCGGGGATCGAACCATTCTACGCGATTTCGTTTGTACGCAATGTCATGGAGGGTACCCGCCTTGTTGATGTGAATCCGATTTTCGAGCAGGTTGCCAAGGAGCGCGGATTCTATTCGCAGGAGCTGATGGAGCGTATCGCCAACTCGAATTCGCTTGTCGGATTCGACGAGATCCCTGAGGATGTGCGCGATGTGTTCGTGACTGCGGCTGATGTCGCGCCGGAGTCGCACATTCGCATGCAGGCGGTCTTCCAGAAGCATTGCGATTCGGCAGTATCGAAGACGATCAACATGCCGGAGACTGCGACACGCGACGATGTCCAGACCGCGTACTGGCAAGCATTCCGTGGACGTTGCAAAGGTGTAACGATCTACCGCGATGGGTCGCGTCCCGGACAGGTGCTCTCGACCGGCGCGACACCGGAAAAGGCGCGCAACACTGAGCAAGTGGGCGCTTTCTCTACGAAGAAGGATTTTGAAGCGACTGGCGGATCCAAAGGACTTGTGGGTCCTGATCCGTGCGAGGCCAAGTCCGCACCCGCGGCCGAGAGAGCCGAAACGCCGAAGCCGGCCGCACGCCGCTCGCACTTGGAATTGTACCCAGAGCCGGAAGACCGTCCGGATACGCTGTCCGGTTTTACGGAAAAGATCAAGACCGGCTACGGCAACTTGTACATCACCGTCAATATGCACGAGGGCAAGCCCTTCGAAGTTTTCGCGTCGATCGGCAAGTCGGGTTACTCGACTATGGCCGACACCGAAGCGATCTGTCGTCTGATTTCGCTCGGGCTACGTTCCGGCATCCCGGTCCTGCAAATCGTTCGCCAGCTTCAGGGTATCGGTGGTTCGTCGCCAATTTTCGAGCGTCGCGGGCTGGTATTCTCGATTCCTGACGCGATCGCCAAGGTGCTCAGCGAGCGTTTTGTCGATTCCGGAGGCAAAAAGGGCAACGGTCGCGGCGATACTCGCGACATTTCCAAGGAGCATTGCCCCGACTGCGGCAGCATGCTGGAGCACGAAGAGGGTTGCGTTTTGTGCCGCGGTTGTGGATATTCCCAGTGTTAGGCCGATTATTCCTGGGCCGAACGTAAGGCCCAGTTGCTTACTAGAACCCCCGCGCTCCCCCCGCGGGGGTTTTGGTTTTCCGGGATCCTTCCCCACAGCGTTTCGAGGCGATTGTATGGCAAATCCTGACCATGTTCGTGTAGTACTCCAAGGCGCCGACGCGATTGGAAAATGGTGGAAAGAAAATCAGGACACTCCCTTCGATCTATCAGGCCAGGAGTTACATGGGCTGTGGGTAAGTGGCATTGGCCCTTACACACCGTTCATGAATGCAAACCTCGAAAGTGTGACTCTTTTTGTGCCAGAGTTCAATGGCTTGATCCTTCCAGGAATGAATCTCCGTGGCGCCAAACTCTTTGATGCATCATTCTACGATTGCAGCATGAAAGATTGCGATCTCAGAGATGCTGACCTAACAAGAGGAAAGTTAGAATATGTTGATCTACTTGAGTCGAGAATGGGTGGATGTACTTTGCACGGGACCGTTCTTCGCGATATGGATCTTGCCGGCTCGGATTTGTACGGAATGGAAATTGGACGAGTGGTATTCGCAAATGTAAATCTTGCAGGGACCCTCAACCTCGATACGCTCAGTCACCGCGAGCCTAGCTCTATCGGAATTGACTCTCTCATCAAGTCTCAGGGACAAGTTTCCGTCCCATTTCTTAGAGGATGCGGGGTTCCAGAGTCTCTGATCGAATACCTCCCCTCGCTATTCGGTGGCGACCCCGTTCAATTCCACACCTGTGTCATTTCATATGCGGAGGCAGACGATGTATTCAGCCGTCGGCTTTACAACGACTTGCAATCGAGGGGTATCCGCTGTTGGCGATGGAAGGAAGATGCGAAATGGGGACGCTCTTTGATCGGTGAAATCGATCAAGCAATTCGGATATACGACAAACTGATCGTTGTACTAAGCGCTCAGTCTCTGCAGTCCGAACCCGTGATACGTGAGATCGAGCGTGCAATACAGAAAGAACAGCGTGAGGGAAAGGAAGTATTGTTTCCGATTCGTTTGGACGAAATGGTATTTGGCTGGAAGCATGCCTTGCAGGCCGACGTTGTCCGGAAGAACGTCGGCGACTTTTGTGGATGGAACAAGTCCAGTATGGATTACCGCAAATCTCTCGAAAAGCTCATTCAAGACTTGCGCGCCGAGATTTCAACCAACGACTGATGGAATCCTTCGGTTCGTTGTAATCGATCGACGCGTAGCGTCTTGCGCCGGACTTGAGAAGTTGCAATTTGAGACCTCAAAGTGATTGCCCCACGCCCCGCCAATCAATTAGACATTCCCGTATGACGAAAAGCAGAGCAACTGACCTAGTGTCGCTCGCGCGTGTCGAGCGGGTGATTCATGTAATTCGATGTCAAAAGGTCATGCTGGACAGTGACTTGGCGGAAGTGTACGGCGTGGAGACCCGTGCACTGATCCAGGCCGTCAAACGTCATTCTGACCGGTTTCCGACTGATTTCGTATTTCAACTCACGAGAGTTGAGTTAGATTCTTTGAGATCACAATCTGTGATCTCAAAGAAAGGACGCGGTGGCCGGCGATACACGCCGTACGTGTTCACCGAACATGGTGCAGTCATGCTGGCGAGTGTGCTCAATTCGCCTCAGGCGGTTGACGCCAGTATTTTTGTGGTGCGGGCGTTCATTCGGATGCGGGAGATGCTTGGTGCGCACAAAGAATTGGCGGCGAAGATCGCGGAGTTAGATCGGCGTGTCGGGCAGCATGATGAATCGATTCGAAACCTGATCACGGCGATTCGACAGTTGATGGCACCAGTGGAAGTGAAGAGTAAGCGGATAGGATTTAAGCGGGATTCTTGATGCACCGAGGAAAGCTTGCTTCGTCGGATAGAGCGCTCCCCGCAATGACATAGTACGACTCAGGCCTACATTCTTCCACTGCCCTGCCGATCTCATCTATATGACATCCCTCAGGTACAGGTCATGAGCGTGCCCGACGATCTTCAATCGCTGCGCGAAGAGATCGAGGCGATCGACAAGCGGTTGTTGGCGCTCTTGGCGGAGCGTATGCGGCATGTCGAGAAGATTGCCGACTCGAAGCTCGCGAACGCCGCGCCATTCCGTGACTCGCCGCGCGAGGAGCATGTGCTCCAACGCATCCGTCATCTGGCGGCGGAGCTTGGGTTGGATGCTCACGAAGCCGAGCGGCTGTATCGCGTCATACTCGAGATGTCGGTGGCGCATCAGGCGGCCACTGTCCGATCGCGCGATACTGTGCCGCTTAGGGTTGCCTATCAGGGCGTCGAGAGTTCCTTCAGCCATATGGCCGCGCAACGTCGCTATGCAGGTCGCAATGGGGGAGCGCTGTTGACTGGTTACGACTCGTTTCGTCAGGCCGTGAGTGCGGTACTAAATGGCGACGCTGACATGGCGCTTCTGCCAATCGAAAACTCCACAGCGGGCAGCATCAATGAGACCTACGACCTCTTAGCAGAGGGTGGGGTCACGATTACGGCCGAAGTTGTCAGCGCGATCGAGCATTGTCTGCTCGGACTCCCCGGCGCACGGATAGAAGATATTCGGATCGTGCTATCGCATCCGCAGGCGCTGATGCAATGTGGGGCGTTTTTTCAGAAGCACCCGTGGATGCGTCCGCAGCAGGAATTCGATACCGCTGGCGCGGCGCGCAAGGTTCGTGACGGCGGCGATCTCACCGTTGCGGCCATCGCTAGCGCATCCGCAGCACAGAGATACGATCTGCGCGTGATTGAGCATGCGATTCAAACCGAGACAAGCAACTCGACACGATTTGTCGAGATCGCACGTGAGCCGATTCCCTGCCCGGCTGGTGCAGAGTGCAAGACGTCGGTTGTTGTGGCGCTGGCGAATCGTCCGGGCGCTTTGGGTGATGTCTTGACGGAGTTCGGTCGACGCGGCATCAATCTTACGAAGTTGGAGTCGCGCCCGGTTGCTGGTGAGCCCTGGGCGTATCGGTTCTATTTAGACGTCGAGGGGCATGCATCGTCAGCAATCATCACCGAAGCGCTTGCCGCGGTGCGTGCGCATGTCTCGGACCTGCGGGTTCTTGGAACGTACCCCAAGGCGGAGTAGGACCTGCTCTGCCATTCCAGAAAAGAGCAGATTGCTTCGACCCCTTCACCAAAGAGCGGTGAAGGGGTCTCGCAATGACAGTATCAATTATCAGATAAACAGTGGGGCGAGGACAAGCGTGATCGTGGCGAGCAGCTTGATCAGCACGTGCAGCGATGGGCCGGCGGTGTCCTTGAAGGGGTCGCCGACTGTGTCGCCGACAACTCCCGCCTTGTGAGCCTCGGAGCCCTTGCCGCCGTACATGCCGGTCTCGATGTATTTCTTGGCATTGTCCCATGCACCGCCGCCGTTATTGAGCATGGTGGCCATCAGAATGCCGCCAATTGTTCCGACCATCAGGAATGCCGCAACGGCTTCGGCCGCGATCAGCGGATCGGCCGGAGTGATAAACATGCGGAACGTGAGACCAACAAGTATCGGCATGCCAATCGCGAGCATGCCCGGTAGAATCATCTGCTTGAGTGCGCCTCGTGTGACGATATCGACGGTGCGGCCGTAATCCGGTTTCTCAGTTCCCTTAAGAATTCCCGGCTTCTCTTTGAACTGCTGACGGACATCGTTGATGACGTAATAGGCCGCCTTGCCCACGGCACTAATCGCCCACGCCGAGAAGAGGAAGACCAACATTCCGCCAAGCAAGGCGCCAACAAATACAGCCGGTTTGCCAAGATCGACGACATGGAACTTGGTGCCGGTGTAGTTGCTGATTTCATCCATGTACGCGCTGAACAAGAGGAACGCGGCGAGTGCGGCAGAGCCGATGGCGTAGCCCTTGGTGA
>JBKKDE010000343.1:0-10059 GCA_046708665.1 Candidatus Zixiibacteriota bacterium
TTCCTGATCACGTTTGTAGCTACGGACGGTGTCTACGACACAGTCACGACGACCGTGCAACAAGGATTCAACGTCGGCTTCTCGAATGCACCGCCTGTGCTAGCCACTATTGGCTCACGGACAGTTCTTGAGGGCGACTCGCTCGTATTCGTCACTTCCGCAAGTGACCCGAATGGGACGACCCCCGTGATGTCTGCCCAGAATCTCCCACCGGGCGCCACGTTCACCAACTTGGGCGGCGGAAACGGACGATTCCGCTGGCTGACGACCTTCACGCAAGCCGGCAACTACTACCCGCTCTTTCGGGCGCAGGATGCGACCACGATCGACACCGAACGTGTCCACATTCAGGTCATCGAGGCAGGGAATCGGATTCCGAAGTTCATCACTGCGTTCCCGACCGATACGGTCATCATGTCGCAACACTCGATTGATACCTTCGGAGTTCGCGCGACCGACCTCGACAATCCGCTCTTAACATTGTCGGTGCTGAACCTGCCGCCGAACGCGGTCTTCCTCGATTCACTCAATAACGGCGGTCGGTTCATCTTCGATCCGGATTCGACAAATGTCGGCCCGGTCTACAATGTGGTGTTCGTGGCCTCAGACGGTGTCGCGGCCGACACCGGACTTGTGATCTACAAAGTCATCAGCTTCTTGCGCGGCGATTGGAATGCGGATGGATTTATAACCGTGGTCGATGTTGTGTCGCAAATCAACTACACCTTCCGATCCGGACCCGAGCCGTTTCCGATGGAACTGGGCAACTACAACGGAGATTCAATCCTGAATATCCTGGACGTCGTCATCCTGATTGACCACGTCTTCCGTAGCGGTCCGCCGCTGCCGCCGTAACGGCAATTGAATCGAATGATCCAATGGCCCTGGAATCGTATTCCGGGGCCAAGTTCATTGTGCATTGTAAGGGATCAAATTGACAAAACAGAGGTTTACGAGTAGGTTACAGGACAGTCAGGGGTTGTGCGGCCCTCACGCTGCACTACGAGCTTCTCCTGATGGTCATCCCAGTTCGTCCGATTTGCTCATACAGTGCCCCGCAACGCGGCTTTAAGAAATGCCGCTTAAGATCGTGCTCTTCGGGCTGGCGTCTGAATGTGACGAATTGCCTGGCGAGTCAGAGTGTGCGATGAGGTAGAAAATGCCGATTATTTGTAAACGGAGGAGTCCGATGTTAAGACGTCTGCGCCAGTTGGTTTTGATCGCCCTCGCAGTATTGCTCCCGGCCGCACCGTCGTTTGCTACCGAGGCCACGATTCGGCCCGGTTACGTTATCGTCAAGCTCAAGCCCGCGGCGGCGCAAACCGCGCGTCAGTCGAAGAGCGCGATGGCGACCGGATTGGCCAGTTTCGATCAGCTCAATATCCGATACAACATTCGCGATCTTCGCCAGACCGTGCCCCAGCTCTCAGGACTGAGCGCCAGCGCCGGACCCGTTCGTGACGCCCATGGCCTGTCACGTTTCTACACGATCGAGCTTCAGCCGGGGACCGATGTCCTTACCGCCGTGGCCGACTACAGCGCTGATCCGAACATCGAACTTGCCGAGCCGGATTATATCGTGCGCCTCGATCTCGTACCAAACGACCCCGACTACTCGGAGCAGTGGACACACTTTAACAATCTGAACAAAGACATCGATACCCAGCAAGGGTGGGACCTCGAGGTCGGCGATTCCACGGTTATCGTGGGCGTCATCGACTCCGGGATCCAGCACGACCACATAGATCTCAAGTCAAACGTCTGGGTGAATCCCGGCGAGGACTTGGATGGGGATGGTCTCCCCTGGGATGCTGACGACCTGAACAGTCTCGATAACGACGGCAATGGTCTGGTCGATGATCTTATCGGCTATGACTTCATGACCGTTCAGGGTGGATGCGCCGCCGGTGAAGATTGTAACGGACCCGACAACAACCCGATCGACTTCAATGGCCACGGCACACACGTCAACGGAATCGTCGCCGCCGCTACAGGCAACGGATCCGGGGTCGCGGGTGTTGCGGGTGGCGATCGCGCGGCACGCCGCCCCGGCGTCAAGCTGATGGGCTTGCGCGCTGGCTATGAGGCGTCCGACGGCAACGGATTCGTCATTATGAGTGCATGCGCCGAAGCGTGCAATTATGCCGTCGACAAAGGCGCGATGGGCATCAATTGCTCGTGGGGATCGTCCGGCACGCTGATTCGCACCGCAATTCTCAACGCTGTTGCCAATGGGCTGGTTGTCTGCAAAGCATCGGGCAATGACAACGTCGACATCCCGGATATCATCGATACAACATTCGGGGTTCTCGCGGTGTCATCACTCGAGTCGAATGGTGGACGGTCCTCATTCAGCAATTTCGGGACATGGGTCGACATTTCGGCGCCAGGTGGAGTTATCTACAACACCTACAGCAACAGTGGCTCGCCCAGTTATGCATTCCTCAGCGGGACTTCGATGGCGTCGCCGACAGTGCTCGGCGTGGCCGCATTGCTCAAGTCGCACCATTCGTGGTTCACCAAGACACAAATCGACACACTGCTCATGAGTTACGCTGTCAACACGGATGCGGATAATCCATCATTCGCCGGTCTGTTGGGCACCGGTCGCGGGAATGCCAACAACTCGTTGTCGGTGCTCACCACGGCGGATTATGACGTCGATACAAACTTTGGATTCGCGCCGATGACGATTAGCTTCACCGACGCATCTCCCAATGCGCCGAACGGACCGTATCTATATGACTTCGGCGACGGCGATACCGAGGCCAGCCCCAATGCGTCGCACACCTACACCGAGCCGGGAATTTACACGGTGCGGTACACAGGCAGTGGCCCCAGCGGGCCACACACTAGAACCCGCCCCGAGCAAATCGTGATTGTCGAGGACACGGTTGAGTACGCCGACACGTCCGGTCTCTCGGTCGGCAACAAAGTTCCGCTGGCAGTTCGACTGAAAAACACACACGCCCTCGGAGATATCACGCTCCCGTTCCGGCTCACCGGGCCGGCTAATATTGTGGTGGATTCACTGACTCTGACACCGTTGACCGCGAACTGGCATAAGCTCAAAGTGCTCGATGGCAGCACAACCGCCGCGTGGCGTCTTCGCAACTTCGACACCGCGGCTGCCATCCCGCCCGGCGGTGGTGTTATCGCTCATGTGTGGATTCGTGTTGTCTCCGGGGCTGCCGGCCAGACCGAAGTCGTCGATTCAGCCACGCTTGGCCTCAGCCAACACACGCTTAGACTGATCTCCAAGTATGTCGATTTCAAACCGAAGTTCGTCGGCGGCTCAGCAACGATTGGGTCAACGTGCGACTGCACATGCAACGGCGATCCGGCGTGCGATGGAGTGGCGTCAATCGTCGATGTTGTCTCCGTCGTTAACGTTGCCTTCCGTGGCCAAGTGGATACCATAGATGGATCATGTCCACACGTTGGACGCTCTGATTTGAACTGCGACTGTGTGGTGAGCGTTGTAGACGTCGTCCAAGTTGTCAATCGTGCCTTCCGTGGCGATACCACACCGCCATGCGACATGTGCGCCACGCCCTGCTTCTGACGCAGTATTCACATTCGTCAAACTCACCGACCGGGCAGATTTAGTTGCCCGGCCGGTTTTTTTTGAGCGAGACTCCCCAACTCACTCAACGACAAGTCTCTGTGGGCGGCGAATTAATACAAAACGCAGAATTTGCTGTTGACAAAGAAGCCCCTTAAGTCCAACTTGGCATTGGGAGCTTATGTTAGACATGGGCTTCGCTGTCATAGGAGGGGCTGCCGCGTAGTGACAGCCCCACAACACGGATGATGCATCCTTGCGAGAACAGATGAGGAGCAGGATAATGCAAAGGATTAAAGGGGCTTTCTTTTTGGTTGCCGTTTTGGCTCTAACATTCACCGCTACGGCTGAGGCGGCGAATCGAGTTCGGGTTGAGTCAACAGTGATGCTGCCCAACACAAAAGATACGGTGGGAATTTTCATCGACAACGACGTACCTGTTGGCGCCATAGTACTCGCGATGGAGATCCGGACCGTGACTGGTGGGGCATTCATCGGCGTGACTGCCGACTCTGCCGTCACTCGTGCATATAATACTGCTGGCAGATTGCACAATAGCCCTCTCGGGAATAACAACCCGAATGGACCTGCGGCAGGCATTACTCAGAGTTTCTTTAAAGTTCCGACTGATACTGGTGCGCAATGCGGCGGTCCAGGGTCCAGTCGTTGGCGGTTTGCGACAACTGCAAAGTCTGATCTCGTGAGCCCGGACGCATTCCTGCTTGCGTGTTTTTCGCAGGGCGATCCCGGCATCGGAGAGGACGTGGAGCTTGCTCCCGGAGCAGACCCGGCAGGGGTCCCTTCATACCGTGTGATCTTCACGACAAATGCCAGTCTCGGGTTCTTCGAGATCGATACCTGCTGTATCCAGCCGGCCAATCACCTTGTTTACACGGATGTTTCGGCGAACGAGATTCTGCCGTCGTTCGTCAAAGGTGAAATTATCATAGACCAGGACGGGGCCGTCAAAGAACTCGAGACCGGCGTAATCCCGCAGGACTACTCGCTCGAGCAGAACTACCCGAACCCGTTCAACGCCGGAACAGTAATTCGATTCGCGCAGCCAGTTGACGGCAACGTCAAGATCGATGTCTACAACATCCTTGGTCGCAAGGTCAAGACTCTCGTTGATGAGTTCCGTTCGGCCGGCACGCACCAGACTGACTGGGATGGTCGTTCCGATGATGGAGTCCAGGTGTCGACCGGCGTCTACTTCTACCGCATCATGACTGACAGCTTCTCCAGCACCCGCAAGATGGTTCTTCTGAAGTAACGCAACCGAGATACCTTCCGAAGGCCGCGACCCACAAAGGTCGCGGCTTTTTTTATAGGACCTATTGGTCCAGTAGATCCTATACACTGCCAAATCGGCATGCCACTGTCATGGCGATATAACTTTAATTCCCTCAATAGTTTATAAGATATTTCTTGACCATTTGCCTGAATTCCGGTACACTTCGCGCTTTCGCCTAAGGAGAAGAAGGACTAATATGGATGATCGTACTAAGGACCCCTTTGTCCTAACCATAGGTGGGACAAGGGATTCACGCGCTTCACTTCGCATTATTGATCACAAATTCGTGATCGGCAAAGAGGAATTCCCGCCGTTTGCCGCCGAGATGCACTACTTCCGTGTCGCCAAGCGACATTGGTCGATCTGCTTCGAGCGGATTCGCAAGGCGAACTTCCGAATTATCTCCACCGCCGTCCCGTGGAACATCCACGAGCCCCGTCAGGGCGAACTCGACTTCGCGGGTACCTCTGACGCAGCCCGCGATCTCATCGTCTTCCTTGAGCTCTGTCGCGAATTCGGGTTCAAGATCATCTTGCGCCCCGGACCCTGGGTCGCATCGGAATGCGACAACGGCGGTATTCCAGATTTTGTCCTCAAGCATCCCGAGAATATCGCGACCAATCACGCAGGCGAGCCCGTGATGGTTGAGCCGGGAGGAGGCGCTCGTGCGATTACAATGCCCCCGTACTTGGGCAACCGCTATCAGATCCAGCTCAAGAACTACTTCTCAGTCCTGTCAGAAGTCGTGAAAAACTACATCTATCCGCGCGGCCCTGTCTTCATGATTGAACTTGATCACGAGACAAGCTTCGGCGGTCATTTCGATCCATTCTCCGCCGACTTCAGCCCCCAGGGGTCGCGTTCGCAGTTCGGCCGCTTTCTGTCTGAGAAGTATCATTCAACCGACAAGCTGAACAAGGCCTGGAAGAGCAAGATCAAGGACTTCGGCGACGCAACCCCGCCCGATCCCTCAATCGGCAAGTCACCGCATGAATTCACAAAGTTGATGGATTGGGTCGAATTCCGCGAGTGGGTCGTCAATCGCTACTCCGACTACCTCGCTGAGATACTTTCTGAGACCGAGATTTCGGTTTTGTTCGCACGCAGTCTCGCGTACAGCGGCGCCTATTTCTTCCCGGACCTCGCCGGCGCAAAAACCACGGGCCGGACACTCTTCACAGTCGATCTCGATTGGAACCGTCCCTTTGCCCAGACCATTCGTCGCGCACGGTCAGTCTCGGCTTGGCAACCGTCCGGATTTAGCGGACAGTTGAGCGTGGGCAGCCGTCACGCCGACCCCGCGGCCGGCCATGCCTATCATCCGATCACCGCCGATGACACCAAGCGGTTGATCATCGCGTCGCTGGCAGCAGGTATCAAAGGATTCAACTACCACATGTTCGTCGGGCGTCAGCGTTGGTATGACGGTGCCCTCGAGGCCGATGGCGCGATACTGCCGTCGTTCGACATCGTGTCGCAGGCCACGACGCGCCTGGTCGAACTGAAGTACGACCAAATGCGCGATTTTGCCGATGTCGCTGTCGTCCAGTACCGTCCATACCTGCGCGCCGCGTCGGTGGGTGAGTATGACCCAAGCGGATATATCGCCGACCTCGTGGGTTCCGGCTTCGACGCCGTCTGCGCCGACCTGATGGGCCTATCCTATGACTACCGCATTTTCGAGTTGGGCGTCACCGAACGGCTCGATCGCTTCGGAACAATCATCGTTCCGTCGGGCGAATACATGGATGCGGTCACTCAGCAGAAGCTCACAGATTTGGCTCAGAATGGTTCACACCTCGTGTTGTATGGGGCTGTCCCTCATCAAGACGAACGGTTCGAACCTTGCGAGATCCTCTCCAAGGCGATCGGCTTCAAGACCGAGATTGAACCCGCGATTGCAACGGTCGAGACCACTGGTGGCAATTTCGTCACGCATGCTCTTGGCTCAATCAAGCGTGCCCCGACTCGCGCGATCAAGCTGGCCAAGTCTGGTGCCAAATTGCTTGGCGCTTCATACAAGTGCGGCAAAGGGCAGGTCACGGTTCTGACATTCTCGCCCGGCTCGCACTTGCTCCCGGAAAAGCTGGTCTTCCTGCGCCAGATACTCGCACAGGCCAAACTCGAATCCCCGGTTTGGTGCAGCGACCCGCGGGTCCATGTTGCGGTTCATGCTCACCAAAAAGGCGGATTATTGATGGTTTACGACATCGCCGAAACCACCGGCGTGACCGAGCAATCCTTGGCCGCTTCTGCCCGGGGGGTGATAGTCAGCGTCGATTTACAGTCAATCGGTCTCGCCTCTCCCAAAGTTGCCCTCACCGATTTTCTGGGGACTGAGTCGCATCGTATTGCGGCAAAAGACCTTAAGTCGGGAATCGAGTTACGCCTCGGCCGGGGCGATTCACGATTGTTCAGCATTGAAAAAAAGTAGCCACCCAACGCCCTGTTTTGCAGCCCGTTTGCTTGTAAACAGGAAGTGAACAGGGCGTTTATTTTCTGTAGTCTTTTCCAGCAACAGCTACCAATCTCAGCCGTATATGCAATGGGCTTTGTGGAAACTGGGTCACTGCTTGGCCGTCGTTGCACCGACGGGACCCTGCGGCATTGACCCTGATCAACGACACACCAATCAGGAAGACGCAAACTCATTGTCCTGCCGTATCGCAACAAAGTCCCCTGTGTTCAGTAGAGATGGTTGGGGAACAAATCGCTGACTTAAGCGATAGAACTCTATCGTGAAGCGATTGATTTCAACTACCAACCGCAGTACTATGGGGGTTTGCATGGATTTGAACCGCAAGACTACCGGGATGGGAATGACTAGGGGCTCTCGGATTCTCTCACTGTCAGTAGTGGCGCTGTCGATAGCGCTTATTGGCGTACCGTCCGCATTCGCGCAGCTCGCGCCCAAGGGTGGCTGGGTCAACGAGCAGGGCAGAAGCCCGTTTGTTGCCGTCGTCGAGAGAGTCAAAGACGCCGTCGTTAATATTTCCGCTGAGAAAGTCGTTGATGCCCGTCGCCCGGAGAGCTTTGAACCATTCTATGAGGACTGGTTCGGAAGCCGCGACCGCCGTGGCAAGCAGAAGTCCTTGGGCTCAGGGTTCATCTACAGCGCCGACGGATACATTATCACGAACTACCACGTGGTTTCCGGCGCCGATGACATCACCGTGCGTATGTCCGACAAGAAAGAATTTCCGGCACGCGTAGTCGGAACCGATCAAGCCACCGACTTGGCGCTCCTGAAGATCGACGCTGACCACGCGTTGCCATCAATCGCCCTTGGCAATTCCGATTCGTTGTTGGTGGGCGACTGGGTGATCGCAATCGGCAATCCGTTCCCCGCACAGGGGCTCGACCGTACAGTTACCGTCGGTGTCATTTCGGCTCTGGGGCGCAAGAGTTTGTATTTCGGCGATGAAACACCAGTCTACCAAGACTTCATCCAGACCGATGCCTCGATCAATCCCGGCAACTCCGGCGGACCGCTGATCAACCTCGACGGTTCCGTCATTGGGATCAATTCCGCGATCGCCAGCCCGACCGGCTCCAACGTCGGTATCGGGTTCGCCATCCCGATCAATTTTGCCAAACTCGTGATCCCTGATTTTATGGCCAGCGGGCAGGTCAAGCGCGGATGGTTGGGAATCGAACCACGCGATCTGACATGGGATGATGTCGAAGCCGAAGATTTGGAGAATGCCGACGGCGTCATTATCAACCGAGTGCTTCCCGAGACTCCCGCTGCCCGCTCGCAGTTGCGCGTCGGCGATGTGATTCTGAAAGTCGACGGCGAACGAATTAACGACTCCCAGCATTTCATGCGCTCCATCTGGCGCGCGCGTGCCGGCGCTGTCATCAATCTCGATTTGCTGCGCGGGGGAGAGGCCAAGAATGTCTCCGTCACATTGGGCGATCGTGATGCCTATCAACAGGCCTCAGCCACCGATGAAGTCGAGCAGCCGTCGTTCAAACGCGAAATGGATTGGCTGGGCATGGACGTTGTGACCGCCACACCAGAGAAAGCCGAAGAATTCGGATCAGAATACAATGCGGGGGTGCTTGTCACCGACGTTGATCCGTCGGGCCCCGCATACGACAAAGGCATTCGTGTCGGAATGATCATCAGTGAAGTCGATCATCAGCCGATTCGTACACGTGCGGATTTTGAGGATGTGGCAATGCGCAAGGCGGATGAAAAGGCGGTGTCGTTCCTGGTCTATGACCAGAGGGGACGCACCGGCTACATCTCGCTGCGGCCATCGTCGCATTGATAGGAACGAACCTTTAATCATAGGAGGAGCGGGTACGAGCGTTAGAACCTCCCGCAAGTACCGGGACGAAGACCGGTCGTTAGATTTGTACCTGAAGGAGATCGGCGAAACGCCGCTTCTCACGTCGGCTCAGGAAGTCTCCCTTGCCAAGCGTATCAAGCAGGGGGATCAGTCGGCGCTTGAGAAACTCACGAAGGCGAATCTTCGCTTTGTCGTGTCCGTGGCCAAACAGTATCAGAATCAAGGCCTATCATTGGCCGATCTGATCAACGAGGGCAACATCGGACTCATCAAAGCGGCGAAGCGCTTCGACGAGACACGCGGCTTCAAATTCATCTCCTATGCCGTCTGGTGGATTCGTCAGGCGATTCTGCAGGCATTGGCCGAACAGTCGCGCATCGTACGCCTCCCATTAAACCGGGTTGGCACGCTGCACAAGATCGGCAAGATCGCCTCGTCGCTCGAACAAGAGTTCGGACGCGAGCCGTCGCCCGATGAAATCGCCAAGGAACTCGAGCTGTCGGAAGCGGAAGTCTCCGACACCTTGAAGATCTCCAACACGCACCTGTCGCTGGATGCGCCGTTTTCAACGTCGGAAGACAACAGTCTGATCGATGTCTTGGAAGACGAGCTGCAACCGGCGCCGGATGAGTCGCTTCTCAAGGACTCGTTGCGCTTGGAGATCGAAAAGGCGCTCGACACGCTGACACCACGCGAAGCGGAAGTCATTAATCTCTATTTCGGACTCTCGCATGAGAAGGCGCTGACCTTGGAAGAGATCGGCGTGCGTTTCAATCTCACACGTGAGCGCGTACGTCAGATCAAAGAGAAGGCGATCCGCCGCCTACGGCATGCGTCGCGGTGCAAGTCACTGCGCGCCTATCTCGACTGAGTAAGGTCCCACAACAGAATATCCTCTGTAC
>JBKKDE010000344.1:0-2663 GCA_046708665.1 Candidatus Zixiibacteriota bacterium
TATCTGCGACACGGGTGCTTCCCGACAAGCTGCCGGGAATCAAATTGCCCGGCTCCGTTTTGGTAAGCTCAAACCTGCGTGAAGCGATCGACTCGGCAGGCACACTGGTCTTCGTCACTCCCTCTACATTCATGAGATCAACCGCCGCGAAAGTTGCTTATTTGGGTTCAGCAACGAGACTCTGCGTGAGTATGGCCAAAGGTATCGACGTCGAAACGGGCGCGCGGATGACTGAGATCATCGCCGACGAAACTGGCGACGCGGGTGCCGTCGCACTGGTCGGTCCATCGCATGCCGAGGAAGTTGCGCGTGATGTTCCCACAGCGCTTGTTGCGGCCTGCACAAGTCAGGCGAACGCACAGCTGACCCAGTCGATCTTCACAGCAGACCGATTGCGAGTTTACACTAGCGATGACCCCATTGGTGTAGAACTCGGCGCTGCACTTAAAAACATTGTCGCGATAGCGGCCGGTATTGTCGATGGACTCGGATTTGAATCCTCGGATAACATGAAGGGCGCTCTGGTCACGCGTGGACTGGCCGAAATCACGCGGTTGGGTGCGCGCATGGGAGCCAAGCCCGAGACATTTGCCGGGCTCTCTGGCGTCGGCGATCTTGTGACGACCTGTTTATCGAAGCACTCGCGGAATCGCTTTGTCGGCGAGGAAGTTGGCAAGGGAAGACCGCTTGCCGACGTGCTAAGCGGCATGTCGATGGTGGCCGAGGGAGTAACAACCACGCAGGCGGCCATTCGTTTGGCCAAACGTCATGATGTAGACATGCCCATCGCGAGTGCCGTGCACGCGGTTCTGTTCGAGAACGTTCCGGCAGCTGAGGCGTTGACACAACTCATGACCCGACCTGCCCAGCCGGAGATTCGCCGGTAGGCACACAACTTGCCGCTTGGGGTTGAAGCGTTTCTTTAGTATCTTCGAATTTCGCTATCTCGGCCAGTGAGGGGAATTGTCCCTCACCATCCGAGCAACAGAGGTCACACTTGCGGGGGCGCTGGTGAACGAGGAGTTCTCCATGAATGATGCGATGGGCGAATCTGATGCCCCGATTCCGGGAGTGCCGCGCCTGAAGTTGAAGCGGCTCCCCGAGCGGAAGTACTACTCGATTTCCGATGTCGCCGACGAAACGGAATTGAAGCCGTATGTCCTCCGATTCTGGGAGAAGGAATTCCCGATGCTGCGCCCGAAGAAAAACCGCGCCGGCAACCGGACATACCAGCGCAAGGATATCGACCTTCTCATGCGCATCAAGCATCTGCTGTATGCCGAGGGATACACGATCGAGGGGGCGCGTCTGCGGCTGAGGGCCGAGGTTCAGGGTGAAGAGACTCCGCCCGATGTGATTAAGACGAAGAAGTTTCTCGGCGATGTGCGCCGGGAATTGGAAGCGATTGTCTCGTTGTTGCCATAGAGCGTGTCGGGGCGTAGCGTAGCCTGGTTAGCGCACTTGCTTGGGGTGCAAGAGGTCGGCCGTTCGAATCGGCTCGCCCCGACCATTTTGGTTTACTTTGTCATTGCGGCGAATTCCGGCGGCTTCATGGCGGAATGACGAAGCAATCTTTTTCACCCCGGCGGCATCACAGCGTAGTTCCTATCCCCATGCGCTACCTGATCGTCATCCCCGCATATAACGCTGCAGAAACCATCGCGGAACTCATTCACCGCATCCAGAAAATCATGCTTGGGGCCGGAATCCTTGTGGTCGATGACGGATCCTCCGATGGCACCGGCGCGTTGGCGCGGGGTGCTGGAGCCGATGTCCTGACGCACAACCCCAATCGCGGCAAGGGAGAGGCGCTCAAGAGCGCATTTGCTGAAGCCCTCAAGCGCGATGTAGACGCAGTGATTCAGCTTGATGCCGATCTTCAGCACGATCCCAAGTATCTTCCCGAAATGGTGGAGCAGTTTGTCGCGACCGGGAATGACATCATCATCGGTACGCGTGACTTCAATGTCGGGGGAATGCCGTGGGATCGTCATTTCACCAACTGGCTGACATCGTATGCGATCACGAAGATGGGCGGGGTGAAGGTCGATGATTCCCAGTCAGGGTATCGTCTGCTATCGCGTAAAGCGATTCAAACTGTGGATGCGCCGTCATCGAACTACGACTACGAGTCGGAGTATTTGATTCTGGCCGGACGCGCGGGGCTTACAATCGGCAAGGTGCCGATCTCGACGATTTATGAGGGCCAGAAATCGTCGATCAGGAAATGGACTGACACGAAACGATTCCTGCGACTGGTGAAGAAATACTGGTAGTCGCGTCCCTAACATTCGCCTATGACAAAACGCAGAACACGCATTCTGATCTCCAACGATGACGGTGTCTACGCGCCCGGCATCCGCTATCTCGCCAAGGAGATGCGACGCTTCGGCGAAGTGGTCGTAGTCGCGCCCAGCTCCAACCAATCGGCAGTCAGCCACGCCTTAACGATGAGCCGTCCGTTGCGCATCAAACGTCTCGAAGACAATGTGTATTCGGTCGACGGGACTCCCACCGATTGCATCACGCTTGCGTTCCATGAAATCCTGAAGAAACGCCTGCCGGACATTGTTGTTTCGGGTTTGAATCACGGATCGAACATGGGTGAAGACGTTATCTACTCAGGAACGGTCGCCGCGGCGCTTGAGGGTGCGATCATGGGG
>JBKKDE010000345.1:0-4222 GCA_046708665.1 Candidatus Zixiibacteriota bacterium
ATTCTGTTTGGCAGCGATTCGGATTATTTCCCACGTGGCTGGCGCGCGCCGATTCTCGAGGAGCAAACCGCCATTATGACCAACCTCGGCCTCTCGAGCCACGCCCAGACTGCCATACTGTGCGAGAACGCGAAAACACTATTTCGAGTTTAATAACGGTACCAGGGATCAGCAAAAAGCCCCCGTCTGTGAACGGGGGCTTTTTCGTGCAATTGGTTTTACCTTGAAGGCGTCCTGCGTAACGATTACTGCGGGATGCAACCGTCCGGGTACGGAGCGCATTCGCAGGGATTGCACGGCTCGGGTCCCCCGGTCATTAAGTACGCGCTCAGGTACGTCAAGTCCAACTTGTTGATGGTACCATCGCAATTGACATCTCCCCGATTGGTCGCTGGGCAGTTCTGGTCTCTCGCTAACGTGCCGAAGCCGCGTCGCACATGATTAAACAGGCGCAGATAATCGGAAATATCGATAGTGCCGTCGCCATTGACGTCGCCCTGGTGGCAACTGCATACCGAGCAGTTTGACGCACCCGCGCAGGTCGGTGAATCCCAGCACGTGACAGAACCGGCGCACGTGGCTGTCGGTGCGCAAGTCGACACGCCTCGGCATGTCGCAGTATTGGCGCATGTCTGGCTTCCAGGGCACGTAGGGCTGCCGTAACACGTGACCGAACCACCTCCGGCCGAACACGAGACTGCATCGTCGCACGTTGGCTGACCGGCGCACGTGGGTGTGCTCGTGCAGGTGGCAGCATCGGCGCATGTCGGCCCGGAGCATGAAATCGTCCCTGGGCAAGTCAACTGCGGTGCACACGTCATCGTGCCTTTGCACGTCGCGTAGCCGGGACAAGTGCTTGATTTGTCACAGGTCGCAAAGTATGGACAGGTTTGGGTATTCGCGCAGGTACCATTCGGCGGACATGTGGCTTGATGGCAAGTCGTCGTACCCGGACAGGTTGCGGATCCACCACATGTGTGGCTGACGCATGTGGGTGCATCCCCGCACGTGTTGGCACCTATACATGTCGGTGCGGTACCGCATGTTCCGCTCCCCTCGCAGGATGGCGAGTTTGGGCATGTCGCCGAGCCCTGACACGTCGCTGCGGCATCGCAGGTCGCAGTACTGGTAAACGTCGGACCGTCCTTGGGTTGCTCTAACCCTTTGTCGATCTGAGCGGTCAACTCGTCGTTCGAGATCTCGACTGAATTCGTTACAGTCGCATCGAAGTTTGCTACCGACGATTCCAGGCTCTGCTGAAAGAGTGGTGACGGTGCAGGATCAGACGCGGAACGTGCGGTATTATAACTTGAGAATGCGATCACTGACGAACCCAACGCTACAGCACAACATCGAAGAACCCTTTCACAGGACATGCGCATGCCGTCTCTCCCATCACGGTGACATTCAGTTGTAGGTCCGTCCTACGATTCCAATCAGAAGTACTTTCCCCGGTTTCGGGTCCCCAGAATCGGCAACCGACACACAATGGTCAAGACAATTTCTCGACCGTTGTTGCGCCGACAACACTCTGACGATTCGATGTCTCAGAAGTTTCAAGAACTGCTCAGAGACGGGACGATTCTTTGGGGAGCAAAATTGATACCGCTGTCCCTCTGCCCAGTTCGCTCTCGATGCGTAAATCGCCAGCGTGGGCGCGGACGATATTGTAGGCAGTCATTATTCCTGAGCCCATGCGCACACGCTGGTTTGTGGCGGCCCATCCCACATCGTAAATCTGGCTGAGCCGGCTCTGCGCAATGCCCCGCCCCGTGTCCCGGATTTCGATGCGCACCGAGGATCCCTCATCACGCGTGTGAATCGTAATCGTTCCGCGGTCATCGATCGCTTCCGCCGCATTGCGGATGATGTTGTAGAACACCTGGTTGATTTGCCCAGGGATGCACGCGACTTCCGGGATATCGCCATACGCTCTCACGATATCGATTCCGTGAAGCAGTTCGGTTCCCAAGAGAGTCAGACAGCTTTCGACTCCTTCGTGAATGTTCACTGTCTGAAACTTGGCCTCGTCGAGACGAACGAAGCTACGGAGACTGCTGACGATTTCCTGAATACGCCGCGCCGCGTGCTCGGTGAGGTCCGCGTTACCGGTCATGGACTCGAGAAGTGAGCGCAACTTGGCGGCGTGCTCGTCGGCAAACGACGGGGGAAGCGATTCGACGATGGTTTGGGCGCGTACGACTCTTTCCGAACGCCATCCGTATGCCTCTCCCCTGCTTCGTCTGCCACCCGGAGCTGGCGGTGACCGCCGGAATATACAAATCTTGGGGCTTCGGGCAACGATCATCACGATTCATGGAGCGCCCGTACATGGCCAATATTGACTGGGAGTGAGAACCGTTGCTCAGCTTTCTGTCGTGCTGCCAGCGCGAATCGTCTCCGCATTTCAGCCGATCCCAATAGGGCGGCAATGGCATCCGCCAGTGCGTCGTGATCCTCCGGAGCGACCAAGGTGCCATTTGCGCCGTCATCGACGATCTCAGGAATCGCCGCCAGCCGCGTTGAGACCATCGGGACACCAGTAGCCATCGCCTCCATGAGGACCAGCGAGAGTGAATCCTGATCGCCCGACGGCGTGCGCCGGAACGGCATACAGAAAATCGTCGCGCCTCGCAGTAAATCTCTTACGGCGTCGTGCGAAGCCGCCCCCACCAACGTGATCAGATCGCGGACGCCCAACGAGTCCGCCAGTGCTTCGAGAGTCTCTCGCTCCGGGCCCTCGCCAATGATCTTAAAACGCACATCCTGACCCTGCCCTCGCAACTTGGCGCAGGCACGGATCAAGAGGTCGAATCCCTTCTTGGGCACTAAACGACCGGCGCCGAGGACAAACGGCTCACCTGCCGGCTCGACTTCGCGGAATGAGAAGTACTCGAGATCAACGCAATTGTTGATCTCGTGGATACGATCCGCGATTGCTCCCGGATAATGATCCAGTATGAACTTCTTGTTATAGTCGCAGACTGTGATCACATACCGCGCCTCGCGCAACTTTGTCAGCATCAGCGCGTCAGTCAATCCATGATCGAAGATATCAATCGCGTGGGCGGTGAAGCTGAACGGCAGCTCTGTCATGCGGTGTGCCCAGTATGCAATCGATGCCGGACGATCCGCGAAGTGAGCGTGCAATGCGGCGACACCACAGCGCCGAGACGAGGCAGCGACACGTAGTCCGCGGGTGATGTTCTTGAATTCGGCGAACTGTCCGCGGAGGATTGCCTTGAGGTATGTGAGTGCACCTTCGGCGAGATCGGACAACGACGGCTGCGCCAATCGATCATCGGTCAAGTACACAATACCAGCGCGCAACTGCGACAGCTCGGGGTGACGCGGCTCATTGCGTGGTTTGCGTAAAGAGAAGACCGTGACGGTCATCCCCTGCCGTTCCAATTCAAGGATTTCATTGAGAACGAATGTCTCGGAGAGTGCGGGAAAGGTTGTCAGGACGTAGCCGATGTGCATGGGGTGCTCTTTGTCGTTGCGAGGAGTCCCGGCGGCAGTTTGCCTGGGCGACGAAGCAATCCCGTCAATTCACGTTTGCGTCGGCTACTTCTCACTGGTTGGCACGGGATTGCTTCGCCCCATAAAGCCGGGGCTCGCAATGACAGTTGGGCTACGCCGGCAAATGCATCGCCTTACGCACTGCGGCCATCGTATCTGCCGCTCGCGCACGCGCTTTGTCGGCACCGACTTTCAATGCCTTGTCGAGCGTCGTTTGATCCTTTTCCAGTTCGGTGCGCCTCTCGCGTATCGGACGGAGCGCGGCGTTCAGGTTATCCGCAAGCTTCATCTTGCAATCGACACAGCCCAGCTCGCCTGTACGGCACGGCGGCGCGATTTCGCTCTCGGGTGCCGGAGTGTAGATTTTGTGCAATGAGTACACCGGGCACACCTCGGGGCGTCCGGGATCGTTGCGGCGTAGCTTTTGCGGGTCGGTGAACATCTTTTTCAGACGCGCGCGCGTTTCATCTTCGGTGAACGACAGCGAGATTTCATTCCCGTATGACTTCGACATCTTGCGTCCATCAAGTCCCGGTACTGCCGCAAATGGTGTCAGCAACGATTCCGGCTCGGGAAACACATCGCCGTAGAGTGTATTGAAGCGACGCGCTACTTCGCGCGTAAGCTCGATGTGCGGCACCTGGTCCTTCCCCACTGGTACCCATCCGGCCCGATAAATCAGAATGTCCGCCGCCTGCAA
>JBKKDE010000346.1:0-8815 GCA_046708665.1 Candidatus Zixiibacteriota bacterium
GCTATGGGTTGAGCTGGAATTCATCCCGATATATTACAACGATCGATCCGTCGCAGTCGACACCGGGCGGGTACCTCTTTGCCGAGCAAGGCGCCGAACAGTTTTCAATAACCATACGTGGCATCGCCACGTTTACGACGAATCTGTCCGTGCAATTGTACGCGCAACCGTTCATCGCCAACATTACACACGGCAATTACAAGTACTGGAATGGCGATGAGTCGTACACTGCTGCGCCGGATCAGTCTCTCGACGGGACCGCTAGCGACCCCGACTTCTCAGTCTTGAGCTTCAACGCGAATATGGTGGTGCGTTGGGAGTATCGTCCCGGTTCGACGGTTTATCTCGTCTGGTCACAGATTCGTGATGACTTCCGTGAGGTTCCCAGCTTCAGCTTCAATCGGGGTCTCGACAATCTATTCGACCTGAGTTCGCGCAATGTCTTCATGGTTAAGATGAACTATTGGTGGAATATCTGACCTTCGCACATGTATGTTCGCGCTTCACAATCCCGCATGCCAAGAGGGGGCATGCGGGATGAAGCGTTTATCTGGCACAGGAGAAAGTTACGTGATTCGGACTTTCGCACTCTTCATGCTGGCAGTTACGGTCGCCAGCATCCCATTACCATCCTTTGCGCAGAACGGCGCTCCCAAGGAGCGCAAGACCATGGCCGCCACACGCGTGCCCAACGGCAGCGTCGACTTAGACGGCAAGCTGCAAGAATCTCTGTGGTCCTCCGTGCAGACGGTCGACGACTTCACACAGAAGGAACCCGATGCGGGTCAGCCGGCGACCGAACGCACGCAAGTCGGGTTTGCGTATGACGATGACGCCATCTACATCGGCGCGCGTATGTATTCAAACCATCCGGAGTCGCTGCACATAGACGTCAACCGTCGCGACAATCCCGGCAATTGCGAGCAGATGATCATCTCGATCGACTCGTATCTGGACAGGCGGACCTGCTACGATTTTGGCGTATCGGTCGCGGGGGTCAGGACCGACCGCTATCATCCGATCGACAACGAGTTCGAACGCATCACATCGTACAATCCCGTCTGGGATGCACGCTCGGCCATCGACTCGCTGGGCTGGACCTGCGAGATGCGGATTCCCTTCTCGCAACTCCGCTTCATTGACAAGCCAGATCAGATCTGGGGCGTTAACATGAACCGTTGGGTGCCCTCTCGCAACGAAGATGCATTCTGGATTGCCGTACCGCGCGACGAAACCGGGTGGTCGTCATGGTTCGGTGATCTGACCGGGATCAGCGGGGTCAAGCCCACCAGACGCTTGGAGCTTCTCCCCTATGTTGCCGGCGACGCAAAATTTGAAACAGAGCGGGACGAGAACGACCCTTTCAATGATGGCAGCGATTTTGATGGGCGCGCCGGGGCCGACGTAAAGATGGGGCTCGGTCCGAATCTGACTCTTGACGCCACAGTCAATCCGGATTTCGGGCAAGTGGAAGCAGACCCGGCGGAAGTAAACCTCTCGGCGTTCGAAACTGCCTTCTCTGAAAAGCGCCCATTCTTTGTTGAAGGCAGTCAGTTGTTCGAAGCCGAAGGGCCGACGTACTTTTATTCGAGACGTGTCGGCACTCGCCCGCGCGGCTCCGCCTCCGGAGATTTCGTGGATTATCCCAACAACGCGACAATCCTCGGAGCCGCCAAAGTGACGGGGCGAACATCCAAAGGACTCTCAGTTGGAGTGCTGAGTGCGATCACGTCACGTGAACAGGCGCGAATATTTGATACGGCTAGCGGCGAAGAATCCAAAATCGAAGTCGAGCCAGCCACCGGATACGGTGTCGTGCGTTTGCAGCAGGAATTCGGGGCCGACCAGTCGACTGCCGGTATCATGCTCACCGGCTTGACGCGCGACTTGGATGATACGGATCCCCTTGCCGGAATCTTGCGCAAGAGCGCTATCAGTGGGAACCTGGATTGGGCGCTACGCTTCAAAGGCGGCGCCTACGACATCTACGGCTACGCCGGATTTAGCCACATCGAGGGCACCACAGCGTCAATCACACGCGCGCAACGCTCCAGCGCCCGCTACTACCAACGCCCTGACGCCGAGTATGTCGAGTTGGACCCGAATGCGACGTCCATGTCCGGTTACACGATGGGGATGCGTGGTGGTAAACGCTCCGGCAAACATTGGCTCTGGGGTGGTGGCTTCGTTTTTGAATCACCGGGCTTCGAACTTAATGACGCGGGCATTCTGAGCCAGGCGGACGACATCGAATCCTGGAATCACATCACGTACCGCGAGCAGACACCGGGCAAGCTCTTGAGACGTTACGAAATCACACTGTCGCGTAACTCGTTCTGGAACTTCTCTGCCGTCAAGGGTCCGTCGAACGACCCGTCGCACATGCTGACTTTCGCCGAATTAAACATCGAAGGCACGTTCCGCAATTTCTGGAATGCCCAATACTATCTCGGCTATGATTGGCCAGGCAAAAGCGACAATCTCACACGTGGCGGACCAATGGCCAAACAACCTCAGGGTATTTTCACGGAAGCGTCTGTGAGGAACAACCACGCCAGTCGAGTAAGTCTCTCCGCGTGGATGTTCTATTTCAGCAACGATATCGGTGGCTGGGAGCAGTCTGGGGGATTCTCTGTTGGGGGACGGATCGGGAGTCGAATGTCGTACTCCGTGGCTCCACGTCTCAACCGCGAAGCCGACTCGCGCCAGTATATCGCGACAGTCTCTCCGGAAGCCGGCGAAGTTGGTAATCCTGACACTTATGGCAATCGATACATTTTGGGCAACATCTATCGTACTCAGATTTCCGCGCAAATCCGCGTGAACTATTTCTTCAATCCGGATTTGAGTCTGGAGTGCTACGCGGAACCATTCGCGGCCAGCGGTGACTACCGCTCATTTGGCGAGCTGCGCGCTCCGGCCAGCAGTGATTTGAACGAATACGGTGTAGACGGCCGCGAGATTGACGAAGTCGAAACCGGAGTCTACGAAGTCACCGATGGCGCCGAGTCATTCACTTTCTCAGCCGAAGACTTTGGAGTGCGTTCCTTTCGCAGCAATGTCGTTCTGCGTTGGGAGTTCCGTCCGGGTAGCACCTTCTACCTCGTCTGGCAACAGGACCGATTCGGGTTCAAAGAACCGGGACGAAAGGTGCGTTTGAAGTCACTGGAGCAGGCGATTTCGGCCAATGGAGTGAACTTCTTCGCTATCAAAGTGAGTTACTGGATTCCGATTTCTTGAATCAAAACTAAACGGGCTCACATTGTGCGCCCGTTTCTACGTACCAATGACCGACACGACTCATTATTCTCAGACGGCCAGGATCTCGACAAGCGTGATCTCAAATGTGAGGTCTTTCCCTGCCAAAGGATGATTGGCATCGACAGTGATCGAGGAGTCCGTAACCGCCGTCACAACGACCGTAAAGTCGCTGCCATCAGGGTGCTGAGAGCGCAGACTCTCCCCGACTTTGGGACTCATCCCCGGCTCCAACTGATCGCGCCCAACTTCCAGCACCATTTCCTTTTGATGTGGTCCGTATCCTTCTGCGAACGGGATATTAGTCGTGCGCACATCGCCGGGTGACATACCGAGTACGGCGTTCTCGAATCCTGGAATCACCAAACCTTCGCCCAGAGTCACTTCGAGCGGGTCACCGTCATGTGAGCTGTCGAAGACTGTCCCGTCGGCGAGCTTGCCCGTGTAGTGTACCGTCACCGTATCGCCCTGCTTTGCCTGTGCCATCCTGCGTCCTTTCGGGGATCCAGTCTCCAGTTCAAACCTACGATTTGCACCGGTCCAAGACAAGCGGCTTGCCCTACGTGCCGGATAGGGGTCGAGCGGTGGATCAGGTCATCCGCGACACTGTCTCCATCGTCAGGTTGCTTAAGGGCGGCCCCATGCCGCCCTTCCTCTTTGTACTACGATAGGCGAGGCGGTTCTTCGAGAATGTCCAGCACCGCCCGGGCGCAAAAGATACGATCGCGTTTTGCCTCTCCTGAGCGTTCGAGAATCCTGGCCTTTACCAGCTTATCGATGGCGCGTTGCGACGTGGTAAACGCCACCCCCAGCCGTTCGGCCACTCCGCCAACGGTGCAAAACGGATTCTCGGCCAACAGATCGACCAATTGTGACGGAACTTTGGATGTCGTTCCGGCCATTTGCTTCTGCCACTTAATGAGTAAGCCGTTGATGCGCTCGGCTCTGCTGAGTGCATCCTCGGATTGGCGCGCCACACCGTTGAGAAAATATTCAACCCAATCCCCCCAACGTCCTGCCTCGGTGACACCGCGCAATCGGTCGTAGTACTCGCGACGTGTCGCTTCGAAGAATGCGGACAGGTACAGAAGCGGCGACGGCAGGATTTTTCGTTCAACCAGAAACAGCGTGATCAGCAACCGTCCGACACGCCCGTTGCCATCCAGAAACGGATGAATCGCCTCGAACTGATAGTGGCCGAGGGCGATCTGCACCAAGGGCGGTGTCGATCGCACGTGCATAAACTTCTCCCATGCATCCAGCGCCTTCACCATTTCGTTGGGCGGTGGTGGCACATACGTCGCATTCTCAATCGCGCTGCCGGGCGCGCCAATCCAGTTTTGCGTACGGCGAAACTCGCCGGGACGCGTCGTGTTTCCCCGCACTCCGGTCATGAGTTTCTTGTGCAGCTCGCGCACCAGCCGCAGCGACAGCGGCAAGGTCTTGAGACGTTTGATGCCGTATTCAATCGCCACGACGTAGTTGCCGACCTCGCGCAGGTCATCGGGGCTGCGGTCAATACTCGCTCCGGCTTCCGCTGCGAGCAGCTCTCCCAATGTTGCCTGTGTGCCTTCGATTCGGCTGGAGAGTACGGCCTCACGCGCGATAAACGGACGCATGAGCAGATGCGGGTTGGGCAATCGTCCTCCCTCCCCTGCCAATCGTCCAATTAATCGATCCGCGTCGGAGAGGCCACGCACCAATGCCGGCGTCCACGCAATGTCATGCGGCGGTGGATCGGGCACATACACCGAGTATCCCGCACCCGCTTTGATCAACCGTCCCGGCCGTTGCCCCGTGTGCTTCTTTGCCATTCTGCCCTCCGGCCCGCCGCTAATAGCGCCGACTGTTATTAGCGCCCGCGATAATAGCCGTCGCTCTTATTATCGAAATAATTCTAAAACGAAAATAGCGCGTCAACCTATTTTCGGGGTCAAAAAGGCAGAAAAGTCCGGGTGGCAGTGCAAGTACCGCTTGAGAAGGTACCCTCAACGCGTTACGGTATCAGGGGTTCTATGCCTACGTGCGGTACCGGCAGAGGTGTTCGACCAGGTCCGAATGATTCCCATTGGAAAAGCCGGGGGCTCATGCATAGGTTTCGGCGGACACGGATGACCAACCACCACCCTTTCTGCGAGGGAAACGATGCCTGCCAAGAAAGCCAAGCCGAAGAAGAAAGCCAGCAAGAAGCCAGCGAAGAAGAAGACCGCCAAGAAAGCGGCCAAAAAGCCGGTGAAAAAGAAAGTCGTAAAGAAGTCGTCGAAGAAGCCGGTGAAGAAGAAAGTCGTAAAGAAATCGTCGAAGAAGCCGGCGAAGAAATCCGTCAAGAAAGCAGCCAAGAAGACCACGAAAAAAGCCGCGAAGCCAGCAGCCAAACCAAAAGGCACAACCGCGAAACCAAAGGCGCCAAAAGGGCCGAAGGGGACTCCGATCACCTTTTCCATTCATGCACCCTACGGATGGGATGTGGCACTGGCTGGAAGTTTCAACAACTGGGAACCGCGCGCAATGGTCAAGGAGGCGGATGGCTGGTGGCGGATCGTCGTGCACCTCGCACCTGGAACTTACCAGTACAGGTTTTTGGTCGACACCGAGTGGCGTCAGGATCCGACGAATCAACGCGAAGTCAAGAATGAGTACGGCGGCAACAACTCCGTCATCGACGTCGCTTAGTGAGCCATGCCATGATGCGAGAGCGGGCGCCCGCTCAAGATCAGGCGCCCGTTGCCTCGTTGGAGCCCATTGTGCCAAGGGGTGCACGCTAAACTGAGGCGGTCGTCACCAACGTCGGCAATGGCGTCGCCTTATGCATCCGGGCGGCCGCACTCATGTATCGTCAGATGTCTATACGCGCGAAGGCGCGAACACGGGCTCCGATCGCTGACCGGTTGCTCCATTCGCCCACGCATCCGATGGGCAGCCATGCGTTGCCATTGCCGTTGTTGGTGAAGATGGCGTTGTCCTCGCCCGATCCAAATCCTGTGCCGATCGGAGCATCGAGATCGCCGTCATGATCGATGTCGGCGTAAGATGCGCCCCATGCCCATCGTGTTTCGGTAGCAATCGGATCGGTCAAGTCTCGAGTAAGGCTGCGAGTGATCGGAATACTGCGCCGGGCCGTGTCTTACCGAATCGTATCGTCAGGTTGACCGATGGTCCGCCGGTAGGCACGGGAGTAACACTTCTTGAGAAGAGTCTGGAAATGATAGACACCTTCTTCACATTCTACGGAGAAACGGCCCCTGTCGTATGCCCGCGAGTTTAGCCCCCGCTGTACGTATTCGCAGATCTCGACATCTTCAAGCTGCACTTTGTGTGAGTACTCAATATCGGCCTCGGCGCGCGTTTTGGCAGCTTCCGATGCCACGTCGTCGTAGAAGTAATCGAATATCACCTGGCACTGGTTCGCCGCAATCGGGATCACGCGGTTTGTTTGGATACGTCCGGGGATAATGTTGAGCATGAAATTCGGCCAGATGAAGTAATAATACGCCTCTCCCCCACCACTCCCGTAGAGATTGTCGCCACATAGGAATGGGCTGTACTGGAGCGAGTGATACTCCGCAGTCTCGGTGACGTATTTTTGCACGTCGAGGAGGTTGCAGAGCTCGGGATGCACGTGCGGAAGGTGATATCCCTCGAGATAATTATCCACGTACGCCTTCCAGTTGCAGCGAATGTCATAGACGACGCGCTTATAAAACTTCAAACCGGCAAGAAGCTGCTTCCCGCCACTCGATACTCGCTCGCTGATTCCATGTACCAGCGCTTCTAAAGCCACTTCTGCCGGGTCGAGCGACACCCAGATGAGATCCTGCCACAATTGATGAGCGATCGAGACGAGGCCATAATCTTTCTTGTCAAAGAGATCGACACGATCCCAGCGCGGTACCCCTCGTAGCGAACCATCCAGACGATATGTCCACCCGTGATACTTGCACTGTAGCATGGTGCAGTTCCCGTCGTGCATCATGAGCGGCCCGCCGCGGTGTCGGCAGACATTGTAGAACGCGCGCAACTGTTCATCCTTCCCGCGAACCACCAAGACAGGATTGTCCGCGACAACGGCGGTGATGCAATCCCCGGGACTGGACAATTGCGAGGCATGCGCGACTGCCTGCCAACTCTTCTGAAAGACGAACTCTCGATCAAAACTGTGGAACTGCTCAGCCGTATACCAAGCCGACGGGATGGTCTCCGACTCGGCCAAGGGACTGATGGCAAAGTGTTTAGGTGTAAAGTCAGGCAGGTCACTGGACGTGTGCATACCTCAATGTACACGCCTACGGGAGTGAGTTCAATCCCTCTACCGAAATTTCTCTACTCCCCGGGGACTATCGGCAGTATAAAGTGGTACAATATGTAAACTCCCTCAGCCGGGATCGGCGGGGGTGCAACGTTGCATTCCAACTCTCACGGAAGGGGAGTATCGTATGCGTACGACACGCTTTGCACTGCTTGTAACTTGCCTGTTCGCGTTCGCGGCGGCTGGATGTAGTGACGACGACGAAGCTGTTATCGAGACATTTCTTGCGTCAATGAATGCGTCGAATGAGATTCCTGCCGCCCATCCTGCCGCACTGACTGTAAGTCTACGCGGGACCAACGAGGTTCCGTCAGTGACGACCTCTACGACGGGAACAGCCACCTTGACACCCGGCGTCAATTCGGTCGCCTATGTCATCACGCTCAACAACGCCACATCAGTCACTGCGGCGCACATCCATGACGCGAAGGCCGGCGTTAACGGCGGCGTGCTCTCAGCGCTCTTCACCGGTCCGGTTACTGGCGATGTCAATGGTGAGCTTGTCGTAGGTAACATTACCACGCTCCCCGGCGGAGTCGCCTCGTGGGCGGATTACCTTGCTAAGATTCGAAATGGCGAGGCATACGTAAACGTTCACACCACGGCCTTTCCAGATGGCGCCATTCGGGGTCAGACGGCCATGACAGGTGACGCGACATTTGTTCTCGACGGAGATGTAGTTACGTACACGCTCCGGACATTCAATGCGAGCAGTGTCATAAGTGCTCACATCCACTCGGGAAACTCAGCAACTGCGAGTGGGCCGATTCGTGTGACACTTTACAACAATGCCGGAGGCAGCGCATTGGTTAACGGAACACTTTCATCAGGGACATTTGACGCCAGCGGCGTAACGGGGCTGACATTCACACAGCTTGTTGAGGAATTGCGCGATGGGGACGCTTACGTAAATGTCCACACACTGACTTATACGGGTGGCGCGATCCGGGGCCAGATCGAACCCGAGTAGCAGTACGCTCACACGTGCAGAAGAACATGATGCGGCGGATTCACTCGGATTGAAGGCGATATCCGAAGTACGAATCCGCCGCATCCCTTTTCATTGAAGTTACTGACCGTCCGGCAAGAGCCCGGGCCACTCCCTTGCTTCTTCGAGTGACCTGAACATCCGGAACCCGTCTTGCGGATCGGGGTGCCCCGATTCGATCATCCGTGCCAGTCCAAATGCGGTATCGTCGGCAGCCTCGAGAACTCGCGTGCGCCTTTGCGCCAGGGATTGCCGGGGATTGA